>JBAVTL010000725.1:0-1614 GCA_049696175.1 Anaeromyxobacteraceae bacterium | reverse complement strand
GCTGACGCTCACCGCTCGTCGAGCGCCTGCCGGACCCTCTTCAGCAGCTCCGCGGGCGACACCGGCTTCGGGATGAAGCCGGCCTGGCCCTCGCCGGGCGCGCGCGCCTCCAGGATGTCCGCCGCGTAGCCGCTGGTGAAGAGGGCCCGGACGTTCGGGTCGATCCGCCGGATCGCCGCCAGCGCGTCCCTCCCGTTGAGCTCGGGCATGACCACGTCGAGGACGCAGAGCGCGATCCGCTCGCGGTTCGCCTTGAAGGCCTCGACGGCCTCCGCGCCGTTGCCCGCCTCGATGACCGTGTACCCGCCGCGCTCCAGGATCCTGCGGACGACCTGGCGGAAGATGGGCTCGTCCTCGGCGAGCAGCACCGTCTCCGTCCCGCCGGGCGCGCCGACCGGGACGGCGGCGTCGCCGCCGGTGGCCGGGCCTTCCGGCAAGGTCATCGGGAGGAGGATCGTGACGGTGGTCCCGCCCCCCTCGCGGCTCTCGATCGAGACCGCGCCGTCGTGCTGCAGGACGATGCCGTGGACGATGGCGAGCCCCAGCCCGGTGCCCCTGCCCATCGGCTTGGTGGTGAAGAACGGCTCGAAGACCCGCGCGAGCACCTCCTTGCCCATCCCGACGCCCGTGTCCTGGATCCGCAGCTGGATGAACGGTCCGCCCGCCGTCAGCCCGCTGGCGCGCGCCATGGCGTCGTCGAGCGCGACGCGCTCCGCCGAGAGCGTGAGCACGCCACCCTTGGGCATGGCGTCGCGGGCGTTGGTGCAGAGGTTCATCAGCACCTGGTCGATCTGGCCCGCGTCGGCGAGGACCGGGAGCGGCTGCTCGGGGAGCGCCAGCGCCATCTGGACGTCCTCGCCCAGCACCCGTCCGATCAGCCGCGCCGCGTCCTCGACCACCGCCCGGAGGTCGACCTGGCGGCGGGCGAGCAGCTGCTTGCGGCTGTATGCGAGCAGGCTCCGCGTGAGGTACGCGGCCCGCTCCGCGGCGCCCATGATCCCGTCGACGGCCTCGTGGACGGAGGGGCCCGGCGGCAGGTCCTCCTTGAGGACGTTGGCGTAGCCGATGATTGCCGTCAGCATGTTGTTGAAGTCGTGGGCGACGCCGCCGGCGAGCCGTCCCACGGCCTCGAGCTTCTGGCTGTGCATGAGCTGCGCCTCCAGCCGCTCCCTCTCCGCGGCGGCGCGCTTGCTCTCGGTCACGTCGGCGATGACAGACGTGACCCCGTCCTCGTCCCGCACCGAGTTGAGGAGGATGATCCGCTCCTCGCCGGCGCGCGTGCGCGCGCGCGCCTCCCAGTTGGTGGCGCGGCCGTGCGTCGCCACCTCCTGCATGACCCGCTCGCGCTCCGCCGGATCCGCGTACAAGGCGAGGATGCTCGAGCCGGCGAGCCCGCTCCCGCTCGTCGCGCCCATGATCCGGGCCATCGCGTCGTTGGCGAAGAGGATCTTGCCCTCCGGGTTCACGCGGACCACGCCGACGGCGGGCGTGTCCACGATCCGCCTGTAGCTCCGCTCGGAGCGGGCCAGCGCCTCCTCCCGCTCCCGCACCGCGCCGGCCATCGCGTCGAAGGCCCGCCCCAGCTCTTCCGGCTCCTCGAAGGCCAGGATCCCG
>JBAVTL010000724.1:0-2839 GCA_049696175.1 Anaeromyxobacteraceae bacterium | reverse complement strand
GTCCGGGAGGCGCCCGTGGACGAGCAGGTGGGCGACCTCCTCGAACGTGGCGTCGCCGGCGAGGTCGTGGATGTCGTAGCCCCGGTAGTGCAGGTCGTTGCCGCTGCGCCCGACGGTGCAGATCGCGGTGTTGCCCGCGGCGGTGCCGGACAGCGCGACCGACTTCTTCTTCGGTGGGGTCGATGCGAGGGTCGGTGCCATGGTCAGCGCTCCTCCTTGGTGAACAGCTCGTCCAGCTTCCGCTCGTAGGCGTGGTAGCCGAGGTGTTCGTAGAGCTCGGCCCGCGTCTGCATCTGCTCCACGACGCCCGCCTGCGTCCCGTCCCTTCGCAGCGCGCCGTAGACCTTCACCGCCGCCGCGCTCATGGCGCGGAACGCGGTGAGCGGGTAGAGCGCGAGCGAGACCCCAGCGTCGCGCAGCTCCGCCACGGTGAAGAGCGGCGTCTGCCCGAACTCGGTGATGTTGGCGAGGATCGGGACCTTCACCGCGGCGACGATGCGCCGGTACTCGTCGAGCGTCCGGACGGCCTCTGGGAAGATCATGTCGGCGCCCGCCTCCACGCACGCCCGCGCGCGGTCGATCGCCGCGTCGATCCCCTCCCCGGCGAGCGCGTCGGTCCGGGCCATGATCACGAAGGCCGGATCGAGGCGCGCGTCGACCGCCGCCTTCACCCGATCGACCATCTCGGCCTGGGAGACGACCGCCTTGTTGGGGCGGTGGCCGCACCGCTTCTGCAGGACCTGATCCTCGATGTGGATCGCGGCGGCGCCGGCCTTCTCCATGGCGCGGATGGTCCGGGCGATGTTGAAGGCTCCGCCCCACCCGGTGTCCACGTCCACGAGCACAGGAAGCGACGTGACGTCGGTGATCCGCCGGACGTCGACGAGGACGTCCTCCAGCGTCGTGATCCCCAGGTCGGGGATGCCACACGAAGCCGCGGCGACGCCGCCGCCGGAGACGTAGAGCGCCTTGAACCCGGCCGCCTCGGCCAGCCGGGCCGAGTAGGCGTTGATGGCGCCGGGAATCTGCAGCGGCCGCTCCGACGCGACCGCCTTCCTGAAGCTCTGCCCCGCTGTCTCACGTGTGCTCACGAACCCTTCCCTTTCGGCCGAAACCGTTTCGTCGGCGCGGCACGCTGCCACATAGCAAGCTTGCTGCCAGCGCCTGCGGGCCGCGTCCGACTCTGCAACCAGTTGAAATATCTACGTCGCCACGGCCGACGCTTCAGAACCCGTTCCATGACCTTTCCATCGCGGAACACATATGTTCCGATACCGGGACATGGCTCGCGCCCCCGTCCGCAAACCGATCATCTGGGCCTTCTCGCTCTCCCGGCTCGACCGGCTGCTCGAGAACGTCGTCCCCGAGTACGCCTCGTCGGCAGAGATCCGCGTCTTCCACCTCGGCTTCGACGCCGCCCTCGACGCCGCCCGTGAGCGGCTGCGCGCCGGAGAGGAGGTGGACGTCATCGTCTCCGCCGGCGCGAACGGCGCGTACCTCAGAGCGCGCGCCCCGGTGCCGGTGGTGGTGATCGGCCCTACCGGCTTCGACCTCCTCTCCGCGCTCTCCCGGGCTCGGCGCCTCTCCGGGCGGGTCGCGATCGTCACCTACGGCGCCGTCACGCCCGAGCTCGCGCAGTTCAAGGACCTCTACGGCATCGAGATCGAGCAGCGGGCCTACGTGGACGAGCCGGACGTCCGCGCCGTGATCCGCGACCTGAAGGCCGCCGGCGTGGAGGTGGTGGTCGGCCCCGGCCTCGTCAACGACGTGGCCGAGCAGGCGGGGCTCCGCGGCGTCTTCGTCTACTCCGAGAGCTCGGTCCGCGAGGCGCTCGGCCGCGCCATCGAGATCGCGCGGATCGCGCGGGTCGAGGAGGCCCGGCGCCAGCGGATCGACGGCATCCTCCGTCACCTCGACGAGGGGGTGGTCGCGGTGGACGCCGCGGAGCGGATCGAGAGCATCAACCCCGCGATGGAGCGGCTGCTCGGCGTCGCCGCCGGAAAGGCGCTCGGCGCGCCGCTCTCCGAGATCGCTCCCGGCCTCGGGCTCGCCCGCGTCCTGGAGGGGGGCGAGCCGGAGCTGGAGGGGATCCAGCGGCTGGGGGAGCGGACGCTCGTCACCAACCGCATCCCGCTCGTCGAGCAGGGGATCCTCACCGGCGCCGTCCTCACCTGCCAGGACGCCACCGCCATCACGCGGGTCGACAGGAGCCTCCGCTCACACGCGCGGCCGCGCCGCTTCGTCGCGCGCCACGCGCTGACGGACCTCCTCGGGACCTCTGCGTCGATCCAGCGGGCGCGCGCCCTCGCGGCGCGCTACGCGCAGAGCGACGGGACCGTGCTCGTCACCGGCCCGACCGGCACCGGCAAGGAGCTGGTCGCGCAGGGGATCCACTCCGCGAGCCGCCGGCGCGAGCACCCGTTCGTGGCCGTCAACTGCGCGGCCTTCCCCGAGACGCTCCTCGAGGCGGAGCTCTTCGGCCACGAGGAGGGGGCCTTCACCGGCACGCGGCGCGGGGGGCGGGCCGGCCTCTTCGAGGCGGCCCACACCGGGACGATCTTCCTCGACGAGATCGGCGAGATGCCGCTGGCGCTCCAGACGCGCCTCCTGCGCGTCCTCCAGGAGCGCGAGGTGCTCCGGCTCGGCAGCAACGACCCCACGCCGATCGACGTGCGCGTGATCGCCGCCACCCACCGTGACCTGCGGCTCGCCGTCACCGAGGGACGGTTTCGCGAGGACCTCTTCTACCGGCTCGACATCCTCCACGTCCGGCTGCCGCCGCTCGCCGAGCGGGCCGGCGACGTCCCGGTCCTCGCGGAGCACCTGCTCAGGGCGGCGC
>JBAVTL010000723.1:0-2155 GCA_049696175.1 Anaeromyxobacteraceae bacterium | reverse complement strand
GACGACAGCCACGCCGCTCGGCACCTCCACCACCTTCCGCACGCCCGGGACGCGGGCCGCTGCGGCGGCGTCGAACCCCCTCACCTTCCCGCCGTACACCGGCGGCCGGGCCACGGCCGCGAAGCGCATCCCAGGCACCCGCACGTCGAGCCCGAAGACGGCTGCTCCGCGCACCTTGGACGGCGTGTCGAGCCTCGGCACCCGCTTGCCGATCAACCTGAACTTCCCGGGGTCCTTGAGCGGTGGATCGTCTGGCACTCGGCGCTTCGCCGCGTCGGCGACCAGCGCGCCGTACCCGATCCGGCGCCCGCTGGCGCCGTGGACGACCGCGCCCTCCGCGGCGCGGCAGGTGGCGGGCCTCACGCCCCACTGCTTCGCGGCGGCGGCGACGAGCACCTCGCGCGCGGCCGCGCCCAGCTTCCGCAGCGGGATGAAGTTGCCGCGGACGCTGCGCGAGCCGCCGGTCACCATGTTCCCGAACCGCGGGTCGGCGTCGGCTGGGATCACGCGCACCTTCGTCCAGTCGGCCTCGAGCTCCTCTGCGATGAGCACCGCCATCCCGGTGAAGGTGCCCTGCCCCATCTCCGACTTCCCGAGGTGGACGGTGACCGCGCCGTCGGGACCGATGTGGAGCCACGCGGACGGAGAGAAGCCGCTGGGCGTGACGCCGGAAGGATCGGCGGCGACCACCCGCCCCGGTCCGGTGACCGCGAGCCAGAGCCCTGCTCCCGCCGAGAGCTTGAGGAAGTCACGTCGGCCGAGCGACCGGCGGGCGGTCATCGCGCGCCTCCCTTCGCCGCGCGGTGGATGGCACGCCGGATCCGGCCGTAGGTCCCGCAGCGACAGAGCACCCCGTCCATCGCCGCGTCGATCTGCGCGTCGGTGGGATCGGGGTGCCTCGCCAGCAGCGCCACCGCCTCCACGATCTGCCCCGGCTGGCAGTAGCCGCACTGCGGCACCTCGTCCTCCACCCACGCGCGCAGCACGGGGTGTTCGCCCTTCTCCGCGAGCCCCTCGATCGTGGTGATCCGGTGGCCGACGGCATCCTGGACCGGCAGCTGGCAGCTGCGGACGGCGGAGTCGTCCAGCAGCACGCTGCAGGCCCCGCACAGCGCCTCCCCGCAGCCGAACTTGGTGCCGGTGAGCCCGAGCGTGTCGCGCAGCACCCAGAGGAGAGGCACGTCCGGCGAGACGTCCACCGCGTGCTGCCGTCCGTTCACCAGCAAGGTCAGGTTGGCCATGGTCCCTCCGCTCCGAGGCCGGATGCGCTGCTGTCGGTCCGGCGCGCCGCGGGAGCCTCACGCAGCGCGCCGACCAGCTCCGCCAGGATCTCGACCGCGATCTCCGCGGGCGTCACGGCGCCGAGATCGAGCCCCACCGGTCCGTGAAGTCGATCGAGGTCCGGCGCGGAGAACCCCGCCTCTCGCAGCCGCGTCCTCAGCGCCGCCTGGGTCCTCCGGCTGCCGAGCGCCCCCACGTAGAAGGCCTCGGAGCGGAGCGCGGCCTCGAGCGCAGGGTCGTCGAAGCGCCGATCGTGGCTCAGCGCCACGAGCGCGGTGCGGGCGTCAAGGCCGAGACGCGGCACCGCCTCCGCCGGCCATCCGCGCTCGAGCGTGGCGTCGGGGAAGCGCTCGACGGTCGCGAACGCTGCCCGCGGGTCCACCACCGTCACGTCGTAGCCGGCAACGCGCGCCATCCCCGCGAGCGGCTGCGCGAGGTGCACCGCGCCGACGATCACCAGCCGCACGGTCGGCTCGAGCACCACCACGAACCGCTCCCCCTCGCCCAGGTCGAGGACGCGCTCGGCGCGCGCGCGCGCGGCGAGCGCCGAGACGATCCCGCTGAGCTGCTCCGTGGGGGCCGGCTCGACGTGGACCCGGATCCGCCCTCCGCAAGGCAGCCCCACCTCCCAGGCGCGCCCGGCGGAGACGCCGTACTCGAGCGTGCGCGGCGCTCCCGTCCGAAGCACGCCGAGCGCCTCCTCCACCACCGCCGCCTCGACGCAGCCGCCCGACACCGATCCGGCCAGCTCGCCACGCTCGCTCACCGCGAGCTGGCTGCCGGGGGGCCGTGGCGACGAGCCCCACGTGCTGACCACCGTGGCGAGCGCGACCCGCCGTCCAGCGTCGCTCCACGCGATCGCGCGCTCCAGGAT
>JBAVTL010000722.1:0-6403 GCA_049696175.1 Anaeromyxobacteraceae bacterium | reverse complement strand
GCCCGCGAGCGCGGCGGCGACCCTGGCCGGTGACGCGCCAGGGTTGAGCTGGAGGAACGTGGCGGCCGCGCCGGCAACCTGCGCGGCGGCGCCCGAGGTCCCGCTCATGCTCTGGGTCGATGCTGCGTCCGTGTTCCAGGCCGACACGAGCGAGCCACCCGGCGCGAGCACGTCCACGCACGGGCCACCGTTGGAGAGCGGGAGCGCAAGGTATGGCGTCGCGCCGCCCACGGACGGCGACACCGCGGCGACCGTGACCGCGGCCGCGGCGCGCCCCGGAGAGGCATCGCACGCGTCCGCGCCCGCGTTCCCTGCGGCCACCACGTACGGCATCCCACCAGCGATCGCGCGCCCCAGCGCCTCGTCGAGCGCCGGAGACGGGCCCGTCGAGGCCGCGATGAGCCCGACTGCCGGGGTGACCCGATTCCGCGCCACCCAGTCGATCCCTGCGAGGACCGCCGAGACGGCGCCCGCCCCATCGCAGCCGAGGACCTTCACCGAGCGGATCAGGGCTCCCGGGGCGACGCCGACGGTGACGCCGGCGGCGAGCGCCGCGACCCACGTTCCATGCCCGCTGCAGTCGGCGGTCGCCTGAGCGACGGCGGCGTCCGGGTACGCGGCCGTGGCGCGGCCAGCGAGCTCGACGTGGTCGAGCCGGACACCGGTGTCGAGCACGTAGACGTTGACGCCCACGCCAGCGGGCTGCGTCGAAGCAGCGACGGCGGTGCTGCCTGCACCACCACCGGCGGTCGCGGCGCCACGGACGAGGCCGTCCTCCTCGACGAAGCGGACCTCGGGCTCCCCGGCGAGCGCCAGCGCGTCCGGCGCGTCCATCGAGACCGCGAAGCCGTTCAGGACGGCGCCGTAGACGTGAAGCACCGTCCCCTTGTGGCTCGCGGCGAGCGCCCCCGCCTTCACGTCAAGATCCGCCGCGGCGACCGAGTCGTCGAGGACGACCACGTACTGCCCCGGGATGGCGCTCCGCGCCGTGACGAGCTTGCCGGAGCGCGTCTGGCCCGGCTCGGCCGGCCGATCGGTCGAGCGTCCGCAGGCGGCGGCGAGGAGCAGGATGATGAGCGTGCGACGCATGAGTCACTCCCCGGCTGCGGTCAGTCCAGCTTCAGCGCTTCGATGGCCTTCTCGTCCAGCTTCACGCCGGCCTCGGTCCAGATCCGCTTCACGAACGCGTCGTGCGCGACGCCGCGCCGCTCGGCCGCGAGCCGTGCGCGGATGGCCTCCTTCAACTCCTCGAACGCTGGCCGGTAACCCTCCTCCCGCCCCAGGAGCTTCACCGCGTGCAGCCCCTGCGCGCTCTGGACGAGGCCGGGCGCGAGCTGGCCGGTGGCCGGGATGACGAAGGCCGCGTCCGCGACCTCCTTCCCGAGCCGCTGGGCGAGCTCCTCGCGGGTGAGGAAGGGCAGCTCGCCGTTCGCGAGGCGCGAGCCCGCCTCCTCCGACTCCTGCCGGGCGGTCCGGGCGAAGGCGGCGGCGTCCTCCGGGGTGCCCTTCAGCCGCGCGAGGGCGGTCTCCGCGCGCGCGCGCTTCGCCCTCGCGCCTGGATCGCCTGGGGTCGCCGCCCATTGGACGACGGCGAGCCGCACCCTCTCCGGCCTGCCGAGCGCGTCCTCGTTTGCGGCGTAGAACTTGCGGACCTCGTCGTCCGAGGGGGACGCCTTGCGCTGCGGCTCGTCCACCTCCGCCTCGACGAGGCGACGCCCCAGCTCCTCCTTGTAACGCCGCAGGAGCTTCGGATCGCGCTGGAGCCCCTTGCGCTCCCCCTCGAGCGCGAGCAGCTCGAAGCGCACCAGCTCCTCGACGACCGCCCTCTTCGCCGCCGGGGTCCGCAGCTGATCGCGGAAGGGCTCGGGCTGCTTCTTCAGCGCCGCCGCGGCCGCCGCCACCGGCAGCGCGCCGCCGCGGAAGGAGGCGATCGCGGGGCCGCCGCGCTCCTCCCCGGCGAGGAGGCCCGGGGAGACCGAGGCACGACCTAGCGCGAAGGCGAGCGCGAGGGCGCAGGCGATGATCGATCCGGCGATGACGTTCCGTCTCAAGGCGAAGGCTCCTGGGGCTAGAACTTGAAGTTGCGGTTTCCGGTGTTCGCCCAGCGCTTGCTGGCGAGGGCGTCGATTGCCGCGGGACCGAGGAGCAGCTCCTCGACCCCATAGGACTCCCACTTGACGCTCCAGTAGCAGCCCTCGCCCGGTGGGATGGTGACGCCATACGCGGAGAGGTCCGGGATCGTGGCGCTGCGACCGCCGCCGTGGATGCTGATCCCGACGCTCCCGGACGTCGTCAGGCAGTTGACGTAGACGTACTCGTGCCCGCCGGCGTTGGTGCCTGTCCAGGAGAGGGCGGTGCCGTAGCCGACCCCAATGGCCCCCTCGGCGGGCTCGCTCAGCGAAGGCGGATCAGGGAGCGTGAGGTCGATCCCGCTGAGCCCGGGGCTCGCGCGGGTAGACGCGCCCGCTCCTCCCCAGAGAGAGTTTGCCGAGAAGCGGACGTCTACGTGGCCACCGGGCAGGACGGGGTAGGTGAGCGCGAATGGGCCGCCGCCGCAGCCGACCGCGCCGGGGATGAAGCAGAGCCCTTCCCATGCGGTGTAGCTGATCCCGTCGTCGAAGTCGGCCACGAGGCGGAGCTTGGAATCGCTCCAGTAGCGCGGGTCGCTGCTCCCGCTGACGCTACCCCCGGTGAGCGCGGCGAGGGCGATGTCCTGGCCGCCCAAGGGGACGCCGTCGGTCACCGCGACGTCACGCGCCCCGAGCCAGTAGGCGGAGGGCGTCCCGTCGCCCGCCCGGGCGACGTCGAGCGCGCGGAGCGTGACCGTGGCAGCCGTCGATCCTTGCCACAGGGCGCTGCAGGAGTAGTCGCCCGTCGCGTTGGTCGCGGCGTGGGTCCATAGGCCGAAGACGTCCGCGTAGGTCCCGACCGAGGAGAGCGTGACCTTCCCCGAGACCGTCGCGCTCCGAGACGTCAGGTCGCGGTACAGCTCGACGATCGGCGCAGACGTCGTGACCTCCCGAAAGACCTTCACGGAGTTCATGGCCTCCCCGACGATGGCCGTGAGCGTGTACGGCGCGGCCACGTTCGAGAAGGAGAAGGAGCCGTCGCCGGACGTCGTCGTCGAAGCCCCGCCGACGATCACTGTTCGACCGGCAAAGCCGACGCCGTGCTGATCCACCACACGCCCCGCGACGTTCACCGGCCCCAGCGACGACTGCAGGGTGGACGAGGCGCTGCCCGTCGTCGAGCCGATGGTCGCGACCACCTGGAACGGCGTGGCCGCGCCGGCGCTCGCCGCGGGAGTGAAGGTGCAGGTGGTCCCGGTGCCCGAGACGGTCCCGGCCGAGGCCGGCACCACGCTCCACGCCACCGTGTTTGCGCCGGGGTCCGGCGTCAGCACGTAGCTCACGGGAGCCCCACCAGCGTAGACGTTCGCCGGGCCGCCGACAGTGAAGACCGTCGGCCTGACCGTGATCGTCGTCGCCGCCGTTAGCATGCCTGCCGTCGCGGTCATGGTCACGGTCGTGTCGGCGACGACGATGTCCGTTGGGGCCGTGTAGACGACGCTGGCGCCGGTGGCGGCGTCGAGCGTCCCGAGCATCGGAGCGAGCGACCAGGTGACCGGGCCGGAGTAGTTGGTCGTCGCCGCCACGGCGACCGTCTGGGTGGAGCCAGCCACCGCGCTGCCAGTCGTCGGCGAGACCGAGAGCGAGACGCCGTCCGCCCCCGCCGCGACGTGAACCGTAGCCCGGGCGACGAGCGTCCCTGCCGTGGCCGCGACCACCACGTCGCGGGCCGCGCCCAGCGTCGCCGGTGGAGTGTAGAGGCCGCCAGCAGAGACCGTCCCAACCTCGGCAGCGATTCCCGCCGTCTCGACGGCCCAGACGACGGGGCCGCTGGACCCCGTGAGCACCGCCGCGAACTGCTTCGCCGCGCCACCTGCCGCCACGGACCACTCGGCCGGCGAGACGGTGAGCCCTGGGGTGACCTGGGCGGGCGGAGGCGACGAGCCTCCGCCGCAGGCGGCGAGGAGGAGCGCAGCGAGCGGCGCGGCGGCACAGCGGGTGATCGAACGTCGAGTCATGGTGTTCCTGTCCAATTCGGGCTTCTCGGTCCCCTACTGCCTCACGTCGTCTTCGTCGTGCCTATCGGATGTTTCGCTTCGCG
Organism: Anaeromyxobacteraceae bacterium; assembly: GCA_049696175.1. Taxonomy (GTDB): domain Bacteria; phylum Myxococcota; class Myxococcia; order Myxococcales; family Anaeromyxobacteraceae; genus DATIVK01. The sequence goes on along the minus strand of JBAVTL010000722.1, from coordinate 2,233 downwards.
TCGGCATCCGGATCTGCCTCGGGTGACGCCTTAGGGCATATTCGAGTACGCAACCTCAATCTCGAACCCGTCGAAGCGAAATGCCCGTCTCACGTTGTCCACAATCGCACCCCTCTCTTCCTCGTCGATCGGCAGGTCTTCGAAGGGCGGGTCCCACGCACGAATCGATGCCGCATAGACGACCAACCCAGCGGGGCCCGTGAGCATCTCCGAGTCGATTTGCATCCTCTTCTTGCCTTCCCGGTACTCCAATCCCGCCCGCCCGAGAACGCGAACGGAATACCCCTCGTCACTGACGATGCGCGCAAAGCGTTTGCGAAACATACGCACCTCCATTCGTGGACCACCCGTGCCGCCCAGCGCTACGGAGTCGGCACTGGAGTTCCGCCCTCCTCCACCATCTGGTAACCGATCCGCGTCACGTAATTGCTTTCCATCAGGGCGGGAAATTCCGTGTCGGCCCACACAGACCCAGGCCACCTCACCCCCGCAGCGTTCTGTATGGCCTGCACCTCGCCAGCGGCCACCTCGGCAAAGCGCCGCGAAGCCCAGGTCCATAGGGGCCTCATGGCCCTAAACGGCAGCACCCTGCCCATCTGCGCTAGCACCTTGCCCGTCATCGTTTGTTCGAGCGTGATTCCTCCATTGGCGCTGGCCCACTGCTCTGCAGCCCGCTGCGCAACCTTACCCCCCGACCAGAAGACTCGAGTGGGCGCTTGCGCGGATGAAGTTGAGCCGAAAGACCCGCCAATGCCAAGCATCAAGGTGCCGACCCACCCGCGCAAGGACTTGTCGTAGTCGCCCTCGATCAGACCGGTCATCCCGTTATGGCCAGAATTGTAAGGGAAAGCGATTATCGCTTCCCCGGCCGCACCAGACACGACATTGGGGTAATTGGCCAGAATCAGGAGCGAGCCGAGGGCCACCGATCCGTAGCGACCGTCGCGCCAAGCATCGCCCACCGAAGATTCAAGCGCAGCGCCGTTGGCAAGGGAAGTCCCTATGCAGTCAAGCGTGCGGTCAGCACGAACGGTGCACCGCCCGTCAGGATCAATATTCCTTACCGGGTTCGACAACGCGTATTGATAGGGAGCGAGGTTTCCAGGCGCTAGAAACCACTCGCGTTGGCTGGACGCAATCGCTGGGTCCGCACTCTCCCACCTGACCTTCTTCGAGTCGTAATACCTCGCCCCGAAGTACGTCAGCCCCGTCTCCTCATCCAACTCCTTCCCCGTGAACAGGAACCGCTGCCCCTTCTGCGGAGACGCGTTCACGTCGCTGCGCGGGTCACGCCAGACCTCGCCATATGGGAAGTACTCGACGTGCTCGTGCTCGCGAGCGTTCTGGTCCGTCACCCAGGCCGTCGAGCCCAGGTGATCCGGGTGGTAGTAGTAGGTCTCCGGCCGGACCTTCACGTAGGCGTAGTAGTCGTTGATCACCGGCTCCCCGCCCTGGAGCACCGTGCACTTCTGCGGCTGGTAGCTGGACGGGTTGCAGCCGGTCGCGTCCACCGGCACCTCGACCGATGGCGGCGGCGGCGTGTCGTCCCAGCCCGGCGGCGGCAGGAGCTTCGACGCGATCCGCGTCGTGCCGGCGAAGACGTGCTTCGTCGCCGCCCGGTGCCCCTTCAGCGCCCAGAACTGGCCGATGGTCAGCGACGTCCCTCCCCGGCCCAGCTTGGCGATCCGCTGGCCACCGGCGTCGTAGAAGAACTTCGTCAGGTTCTTCCCGCCGCCGTCGATCACGTACTCGAGCCGGTTCTCCTCCGTCCACGAGTACTGGCGCAGGTGGGCTGGCCGCTGCGTGCAGGTCTGGTCGGCCGGGTCGCGACACTCGCGCAGCGTGTTCCCTGCGTCGTCGTACACGAGCGAGGTGTCGCCGATCCGCGTCGCCTGGTGCGGCCCCGCGCCCGCGTACTGGTACGCGAAGTCGTGGTTGGTCTGCGGCGGAAACTCCCCTCCCCCCTTGTCGCCGTGCAGGACGTGGTGCACCTGCACGTTCGACAGCATGTTGTGGATGTCCGAGTACTGGTACGTGGACGTGAAGGTGTCCGTCGTCCGCGGCCGCGAGCGCGCCTCGCCGTGCGCCCAGACCAGCCGGTGCAGATCGTCGTACCCGGTATGACCGAGGCGTGAGTCGCGCCGCTTCCGATCTGACGCACGAAGTGCTGTGCTCGCGTGCACCGGGCACGGGACGAGGTGCAACGATGTGGATGTGGCGCGATCGGGCCGAA
>JBAVTL010000721.1:0-2151 GCA_049696175.1 Anaeromyxobacteraceae bacterium | reverse complement strand
GGCCGATGAGCGCGCGCACCTCGTTCGCCGCCCCGGCGTCGGGCTGCGGCTTGAGCAGCTTGGGGACCATCTCGTCCGCGACCCAGCGCAGCCCCTTCTCGATCGCCGCCTGCGCGAACGCCTCGCGCCCCTTCGCGCCCTCCGGCGTGTCGTTGCCGGCCTTGGTGTCGCAGAGCGCGAGGCCGCGGAAGAGGCCGGGCGCCTGGCGGTAGAGCTCGAGCGCGACGTAGCCGCCCATCGAGAGCCCGCCAACCGCGACCCGCTCGACGCGAAGGTGCGCGAGGAGGGCGCGGACGTCCTCGGCCACCACCTCCATCGTCAGCGCCTCCGGAGGCGGGCCGCCGCTCCGGCCGAAGCCGCGGTAGTCGAGCGCGATCACCCGGTGGCGCTTCTCGAGCGCCGCGGTGAGGCGCGACCACATCCCGCGGTTGAGCGGGAACGCGTGGAGCAGCAGGACCACGTCCTTGCCGGTGCCGGAGTCCTGGTACGCGAGCTGGCCGCCGTTCACGTTCGCGATCGTCATGACGAAGTCCTTAACACGAACCCCTGGAGGCGGCCTCGAGCCGGGCGTCAGCTGTTGCGCGGCCGCCACACCCCGAATGGTCCGTCACAGAGGGAGGGGTTGATCTCTCTGCAGTATGCGCCCTGTCACACTGCTTGCAGGGGGGACGATCCGCCATGATCAACACACTCACCGTTATCCTCGCCGTCGCAGCCGGGCAGGCCGCCGAGCCGGCCTCCACCCCCGCACCTTCCACCACCGCCCCGAGGCAAGCCCAGGCGAAGGGGGCGGCGAAGGCTGCCGCGCAGGAGGCCGACGACCAGCTGCTGGCGAAGCTCGGCCTCGTCCAGGAGGGCGCGCCCGCGCTCGCGTGGGGCGTGCCGAGCCGCTGCCTCGTGCGCGGCGAGACCAACTACCGCATCCAGTGCGACGAGAAGGCGAGGCGCTGCCTCGTCGCCCCCGACGCCGAGCTCGATCCCGACGCGTCGCCGGTGGCGCAGCTGGAGCGCGCGCCCGCCTGCCTCGGGCCGGCGCTCACGCTCGCCGACCTCACCTCGCGCGGCTACGCGGTCGTCCCCGCGCTCGCCGAGAGCCCTCCCGGCTGGTACCGCGACGAGCGCCAGCGCGCGATGCAGGTGGACTTCGACCTCAACGCCCGCTTCTTCCTCGGCGGCGGCTACCTCTACTCGGGCGGGCCGTGGTCGGGCGACGCGATCGTCTCCGGGGGTGGGCGCCTGGATCGCCCGTTCACCTGGTGGAACGCGCCAGCGCTCGCCCGCATGCACTTCCTCGAGGGCTGGGCCTCCGTCGACGGGAACCACGGCGAGCTGCTGGTCTTCGGCGTGGACGCGAGCCGCGTCTACCCGACGCCGCTCCTGCGCATCACCACCTTCTTCGGCAAGCCGCACCGCTACGACCCTCCGCTCTACTTCGGCCTCTGGGCCGAGGGGCTGCGCATGGAGTTCCTGACGACCCGGAGCGGCGAGAGCTTCGATCGGACGATGTTCGCAGCCGGTGCGGTCACCGTGGACATGTGGCGCTCGCGCGACCTCTCCGACTTCATCCGCGTCCGCGTGGGCGGCGGCTACGAGGAGGCGCTCGGCGGCGACTGGGGATCCTTCGTCCCGCACGCCGCGCTCGAGGGAGAGTTGACGCTGGGGCGCAACGGCTTCCATCACCTCCGCGCCTCGGCGCAGGGCGAGCTGCTGACGAGCAGCGGCGAACGGCTCGCGGCCGCGCTCCCGGAGAACCGGACCCGCCTCACGGTGAAGGGCGAGTACGAGGTCATCCTCTTCGCCCTCAACAACCAGCCCATCTCCCTCGCACTGGAGGCGAAGGCCGTGAAGCGCGACGACGTCCCCGACTACCCGACCGGCTGGCTCGTGCAGGCCGGCGCGCAGCTGCGCTTCAGCCTCTGGGCGCCTCCGCGCAGGGGCGCCGGGACGCAGGGCTCACTGTAAGGTCGGGTCATGCTGGCCCTGGCCCTCGCCCTCGCCCTCGGGGCGGCCGATCCGTGCGTCGCGACGGACGAGCTCGGACGCTCGTTCCGGACCTGCTTCACCGCGGGGCGGGGGCTGGAGCTGTCGCTGGGTGGCGCGTGGGGTGACGGGCCGGGTGACGCCTCCGAGGGCGCCGGGCTCGGCGCGGGG
>JBAVTL010000720.1:0-17610 GCA_049696175.1 Anaeromyxobacteraceae bacterium | reverse complement strand
GCGTCGGCGATCCCGCCGCCCGCGACCCGGTGCGCCGGGCGCTCTTCGCGCTGCTCGACACGGTGCGCCGTCGCCCCTTCATGGAGGCGACGACCCCCGCGCAGATCGACCCCTGGCTCGCGGTCCTCCTGCCGGTGATCGACAGGGCCGACTTCACGTTCGGAGACCTGCTCCGCTCCCGGGAAGAGACCGATCCGAAGACGGTCGCCATCCGGACGCTCGGGCCCGACGCGGCGCTGCTCACGGTCGCCGACCTCGCGCGACGCACCAGGGCCATCGCGCGGGGGCTCTACTCGCTCCTGGGCGACGAGCCCGGCGGCAAGGTCGCGATCCTCTCGGAGAACTGCCTCGAGTCGGCCCTCTCGGACCTCGCGTGCCTCTCCAACGGCCTCCTCGACTTCCCGCTCCCGGCGAACGCCGTCGCCGAGCAGGTCGTCTACATGCTCAAGCACTCTGGCGCCCGCGTGCTGCTCGTCTCCGACGACGAGCAGGTGGCGAAGGTGCTGCCTGGGCTCGGGGAGCTGCCGGAGCTGAAGGCGATCGTCTCGTTCTCCGCCTCGACCGCCGAGCGGCACGGCCTCCTGTCGCTGGACCAGATGATCGGCCAGGGGAGCGGCGCCTTCGACGACGCCTTCCGCGCCGAGCACGCCGCCGGCATCCGGAGCAAGGACGCGGCGACGGTGATGTACACGTCGGGCACCACCGGCCGCCCGAAGGGGATCATCTTCACCCACGAGAACGTCGTCTCTAAGCGGCTCTGCAGGGCCTTCGCGCTGCCGAAGGTGGGCGAGGGGGACGTCTTCCTCGCCTACCTGCCGCTCTACCACACGTTCGGCCGGTGGCTGGAGCTGGCCGGCTCGCTCTGGTGGGGCGGGACGTACGTCTTCGCGCGCTCCACCGCCCAGGCGTCGCTCATCGAGGACTTCAAGGCGGTCAGGCCCAACGTCTTCATCTCGGTGCCGAAGAAGTGGATGGACCTGCACGACGCCGCGGGGATGGACGCGGACTCGGAGGACCCCGACGAGGTCGCCGGCCACCTGCGCGCCCTCACGGGCGGGCGGCTCCGGCACGGCATCTCGGCCGCCGGCTACCTCGACCCGCTCGTCTTCAAGACCTTCCACCGCGCGGGGGTGGAGCTCTGCTCCGGCTACGGGATGACCGAGGCGACCGGCGGGATCCTCATGACCTCTCCGGGCGCCTACGTCGAGGGCTCGATCGGGAGGCCGCTCCCGGGGATCGACTGCCGCCGCGCAGACGACGGCGAGCTGCTCATCCGCGGCGTCTACGTCTCCCCGGGCTACTACGGCGGCGAGCAGGTCGCGGAGACCGGGCTCGACGCCGACGGCTGGTTCCACACCGGCGATCTCGTCTCGGTGGACGGCGACGGGCACTACCGGATCACCGGCAGGAAGAAGGAGATCTACAAGAACCGCGCGGGCCAGACGATCGCCCCGCAGCGGGTGGAGAACCTGTTCCGCGACTTCGACGCGGTCGGGCAGGCGTTCCTGGTCGGCGACCACCGCGAGTTCAACACGCTGCTCGTCTGGCCCAACTACGAGAAGCAGCCGCAGCTCCGGGAGCTGACGCCCGACGAGCTCCGGGAGCACCTCTCCTCCCTCGTCGCGAGCGCCAACCGGTTCCTCGCGCCGTTCGAGCGCGTGGTCGCGTTCCAGGTCCTCCCGCGCGCCCTCGACGAGGAGCACGGCGAGCTGACCCACAAGCAGTCCTTCAAGCGCGAGGTGGTCGAGAAGGGCTGGAGGGCGCTGATCGAGCCGATGTACGAGCGGAAGCACCTCTCCCTCGCGATCGACGGCGGACAGCTCAGGATCCCGAACTGGGTCCTGCGCGAGATGTCCGTGCTGCAGCACGAGGTCTCGATGAAGGGCGGCCTCCTCACCGCCGGCGACCGGAGCCTGCGCGTGGAGGCGCTCCCGGAGGCACCGGGGGCGCTCCGGATCGGCGACCTCGCGTACCTCGCGAAGGACGCGCTCGTCGATCTCGGCGCCGTGCTCGGCCGCCCGTCCCTGTGGCTCGGCAACGAGGCGCTGCGCCGCTTCATCGGCGACGAGGCCTTCTCCTCGCTCGCCTCGCGCCGCAAGAAGGCCGGCGGCGACCTCCACCTCGACCCCCGGCTGTGGGAGCCGCCCGCTCCCAACCGGCTCAAGGCGCTGCTCGACCTCGTCGAGCGGGAGCAGGTCACGTTCCAGTCGATCCACGCCGCCGGCGAGCTGCTCCGCGCCGAGCGCCCCGAGGCGAGGCGTGCCGTCGCGCACCTGGCGATGGGGCTCGGCGGCGGGCGACCGGAGTTCGCCTCCCTCGCGCGCGCCCTCCTCCGGCGCGCCGCGGACGCACCGGACGACGAGATCCGGCGGGCCGCCTTCCGCGCCATCCTCCCGGCCGAGGAGCCGGCGACCATCCTCTCCACGCTGAGGCTCTTCCTCGACCGGCTCGGCCCCCTCGCCCTCCGCGACGAGGACCTCGTGGCCCTCGGCGAGCGCGGCCTCTCCGACGTGCAGATCCAGGCGCTCCTCGACTCCCTCGCCGGACCGGCCACGGTGGAGCCTCCGCACGACGCCTCGGACCGGCGCGTCCTCGTCGGCACGATGCGGCTCCTCACCGCCTGCGCCATCGCGCACCCCAGCTGGTTCGCCCGCGTGCGCGTGCCGCTGTCGCGGCTCGCGATGCAGGATGACGAGGAGCTCGCCGCCCGCGCCGCCGAGGAGGTGGACCGGCTCCGCCGCGGCTTCTCCAACTGGATCGGCCCCAACCTGCGCCGGGCCATCGATCCCGAGACGGGCGAGGAGTACGGCTGGAAGGACGTCGTCACGTTCGAGCCGGACATAGACGCGAGCACGCGCTCCATCCTGCTCAACGCGATCGGCGACGTCACGCTGGTGCGCGCCTCGGTCTTCCTCCTCTCGCGCGGCGCGCTCGTGTCGCTCGCCGACATCCCGCCTGGCGGGGCGACCGTGAGCACCATCTCGCGCCGCCGCGGCCGCTCGGTCTACCGGCTCACGATCCAGACGCGCGCGCGGGAGACCCACGAGCTCGCGGTCAACCTGAACGACGAGATGCACCCGGCGGAGCTGCGCGAGGACATCAACTGGCTCCTGGCGGCGGGCGCCCCCCCTCCCCTCGTCGAGGCCTTCGCGGGCTACTTCCCCGAGTACGGGATCTTCACCGAGGAGTTCATCCCCGGCGAGACCGTCGCGCAGGTCGTCGAGAGGCTCGAGAAGGCGGACGAGATCCGCCGCTTCAAGCCGCTCTGGCCCTTCGTCTGCTGGGCTTCGCTCGCCGCCCACGTCGACTTCTGGGACCGGACCGGACGCCGGCTCGCGCTGCACGAGCCCTCCCCCTCGGTCTTCATCGTCCCACCGCACGACAACCAGGCGGGGGCCCGCCTCGTCTCCATCACCGACAGGACCCCCTGCACCACCTTCGACAAGGTGCTCGACCGCTTCGTGATCTCGTTCCTGGGGCCGATCGAGACCGCCCACCCGACGCTCCGCGGAGACGTGGAGGACGGCGTCGTCTTCTCGGCCGTCATCGAGGCGCTCGGGCTGGAGCGGGGGCTCGCGCTGCTGGAGGAGGCGGCGGGCGGGAAGCGCGGCGAGGCGATCGCCTCCTGGCTGGAGCAGGTGAAGGCCGGCGGCTACACCCCTCGCCAGGTCTACTTCGCGGTCCGGCGCTTCGGCCGCTGGTCCGAGATGAACCTCAACGCGTCGGAGGAGGCGGTCGGGAAGATGCTCGGCGAGCTCTGGCGCTCCTACCACCTCGACGAGGTGGAGCAGCAGTGGCCCGACACGCGGGTCCGCTTCTTCCGCGCCACCGTCTTCGCGCACGCACGGCAGGAGCTCGGCGACGCGCTCGACCGGCTGATGGCGCGCGCGCGGACGCTCCCCGCCGGCGCGCTCGATCTGGAGGAGCAGGTGGCCGCGCTGCGCGGCGCCGCGCGGACGACGCCCGACGAGGACTACTTCCTCGCGCGCATGACCTACCGCCACCTGCGACCGCAGGACGACGCGGCGCTCATCTCGATGCCGAGCGGGGACCGGTACGTGACCGAGGTGGTGGTCTCGCTCACCGACGACGAGGGAGGGCGCTACTCGATCCGCGGCCCGACCAACCCCCGGGAGGTGGCGCGCTTCTTCCAGCTCTGCCAGGACAGCCACCTGAACGTCACCTTCGGCGCGGAGCACGAGTACCTGCTCGCGATCGACGATCGCGAGCACGTCATCGGCGGGCTCTTCTACAGCTGGCTCAAGCCCCCCCGCGCCCGGCTCGAGAAGCTCGTCGTGGGGCGCCGGCACCGCGGACGGGGCATCGGCGACGGCATCATGCGCGAGTTCTTCCGCCGCATGCGCGGCCGCGGCGTGGCCACGCTGGAGGCGGGATACTTCGCGCCCGAGCTGCTCCGCCGTTATGGCTTCCGCACGGATCCCGCCTCCGGCGGCGTCGTCCGCGACCTCGAGCAGGAGGACCCTTTCCGCTGGTGAGCGGGGACAACGCCATGGCCGCCCTCCACTGGAAGCTCATCGACTCGACCCTCCGCGAGGGGGAGCAGTTCGCCCGCGCCTCCTTCCGGACGGACGACAAGCTGGAGATCGCCCGCGCGCTCGACGCCTTCGGCGTCGACTACGTGGAGGTGACCACCCCCTCGGCGTCGCCGCAGTCCCAGAAGGACGCGACGCTCATCGCCCGGCTCAACCTCTCCGCCAGGGTCATCACCCACGCGCGCTGCGTCGTGGACGACGTGAAGGCCGCGATCGACACCGGCGTCCGCGGCATCGGGCTGCTGTTCGCGACGAGCCGCATCCTGCGCGAGTCCTCCCACGGGAAGTCGATCCAGCAGATCATCGACGCGATGCGCCCGCCGATCGAGCTCGCGCTCAAGGCGGGGCTGGAGGTCCGCTTCTCCGCGGAGGACGCCTTCCGGACCGAGGAGTCCAACCTCATCGCCGTCTACCAGGCGGCCGAGGCGCTCGGCGTCCACCGGGTCGGCATCGCCGACACCGTCGGGATCGCGACCCCGCGCCAGGTCTACGCGCTGTTCCGCTCGGTCCGGCGCTCGGTCGGCTGTGACATCGGGTTCCACTGCCACAACGACACCGGCTGCGCCATCGCCAACGCGTCTGAGGCGGTCGCGGCCGGGGCCACCCACGTCGACGTGTCCGTCCTGGGGATCGGCGAGCGGGTCGGGATCACGCCGCTCGGAGGCTTCGTCGCGCGGATGTTCAGCATCGAGCCGCAGGCCGTGGCGGGCACCTACCGGCTCGGCCAGCTGCGCGAGCTGGAGCGGATCGTCGCGCGGGTGTGCGGGATCGACGTCCCGTTCAACAACTACATCACGGGAGAGACCGCTTACTCGCACAAGGCCGGCATGCACCTGAAGGCCATGATGAACAACCCCGGCTCGTACGAGGTGATCCCGCCGGAGGCCTTCGGCCTCACCCGCAAGCTGATCGTCGGGAGCCGCCTCACCGGCAAGCACGCGATCGCGTACCGCGCCCGCGAGATCGGCATCACCTTCGGCGAGGAGGAGCTGAAGGCCATCACGAGGAAGATCAAGGAGCTCGCCGACAAGGGACAGCTCGACGAGGGCCAGATCGATCAGGTGCTGCGAGACTTCGTCACGGCATGAGGCCGCGGCTCCTCATCCTCCTCGCCGCCGCCGGCCTGACTCCTCGAAGGGAACCTCACTTCCCCAGCCTCAGGAGCCTCCGGTCTCCCCCAGGCGTGCGAGCCTCCTTGGAGAAGGAGGCATCGTATGACCCACGCAATCGGAAGGGTGGCGACGCTCGGAAGCTGGAAGCGCAGGGACTACCTCATCGACCGGGGCTTCCAGCTCAAGTACGCGCTCCTGATGGCCGCAGGCGCCGGCGCTGTCGCGGTGGCCCTCGGGCTCTGGCTGCAGCAGGCCCACCAGTACGCGCTCGCCGGCGCCGGCCTGGACTACCAGGGGCTGCGCTCCCTGGAGTCGAGCTACCGCGCGCTCTTCGTCGCCTTCGCCGGCGTCGCCGTGATGGTGGCGGTGGGGCTCGGCTGGGTCGGCGTCCGGCTGAGCCACCGCGTCGCCGGTCCGGCGATGGTGATGCGGCGCTACCTCAGCTCCTTCGCCGTGGGCCGCTACCCACTGGTGCGCACGCCGCGGAAGTCGGATGAGCTGGCTGAGCTCTTCGTGACCGTCGCCGCCGCCATCGAGCAGGCGCGGGAGCGCGACGTCCGGCTGGTGGAGCTGATCGAGGACGCGATCATCGCCATGCGTGGCGCCGCCGGGCGGGCACCGGAGCTGCTCAAGACGGTCGAGCAGCTCCAGCGCGCCGTGGACGAGCGCCGGGCCGCCTTCGAGGCAGCCACGGTGCTCACCTCCCGAGGCCGTTGATCAGGAGCTCCGCGAACGCGTCGCCGATCTCCTCCGGGGTGTTCGCGCCATCCGGCCCGTACCACTGCCCGATCCAGTTCAAGGCGCCGATGACGGCGAACGTCGCCAAGCGGACGTCACAGCGCACGATGGAACCGTCGGCGATGCCCGCCTGGATGATCGCCCGGACCCGCGCGTCGATCGCCCTCTTGCCGCGGCGCGCGTCGTCGCGCTCGCGGTCGGGAAGCGCCCGATCGTCGAGCCTGACGATGCACGCCCCGTAGTCGGTCGTCCCGAGCCGCGCGTACTCGCGGATGAAGCTGCGAAGGCGCTCGCGCCCGCTCCCCCCTTGCGACTCCACCCTCGTCAGGCCTTCACCCACCGTCGCGGCGCCCATCCGGATGCACTCCGCCAGGATGGCGTCCTTGCTCTTGAAATAGGTGTATAGCGTCGGCTTCGTGACGTTGAGCCGCTCGGCCACGTCGTTCATGCTGACCCGGGGCGAGCCTCGCTGCAGGAAGAGCTGAGCGGCCGTGCGAAGCACGGCCTGACGCTTCGCCTCGTGGTCACGCTGCCGTTCCGCGCGCGGCCTCCACGGCGTCCCTGCGTCGGGCGCGTCGGCCGCCTGCGCTCCGCGACCGCCGGACCTCTTCGTTCCCATTCTGGAGCTCCTCCACGTGGCGAAGCTATCCCACGACGACCGCTGTTGCATCACAAGCTACCGTCTGGTAGCCTTCGTACCGTGCAGTCTACATCGAGGAGTTTCCGATGACCAAGGTGCTCGTCGCAGGCGTGGGGATGATTCCGTTCAAGAAGCCTGGCGCGAGCGCGCCATACGACGAGATGGGCGCAGAGGCCGTTCGGCTGGCGCTCGCCGACGCGGGGCTCGAGTACCGTGACGTCCGGCAGGCCTACGCGGGCTACGTGTACGGGGACTCCACGTCCGGGCAGAACGCGCTCTACCGCGTAGGGATGTCCGGCGTCCCCATCGTCAACGTGAACAACAACTGCTCGACCGGCTCGACGGCGCTCTTCCTCGCGCGGCAGGCGGTCGAGTCCGGCGCGGTGGAGTGTGCGCTGGCGGTCGGGTTCGAGCAGATGAAGCCGGGAGCGATCGCCTCCGTCTGGGACGACCGGCCGACGCCCTTCGAGCGCTTCGACCGGCTGACCGAGGAGCTGGTGGGCCAGGCCCAGCTCCCGCTCGCCCTTCGCTACTTCGCTGGCGCCGGTCAGGAGCACATGAGGCGCTACGGCACCAAGCTCGCGACCTTCGCGAGCATCCGCGCGAAGGCCAGCCGCCACGCCGAGAGGAATCCGGTCGCGGTGTTCCGGAAGGTGGTGACTACCGAGGAGGTGCTGGCGGACAAGTCGATCTGGCCGGGGGTGATGACCCGGCTAATGGCCTGCCCCCCGACCTGCGGCGCCGCCGCCGCGGTGATCGTCTCCGAGCAGTTCGCGAAGCAGCGCGGACTCCGCGGCGACGTGCGGATCGTGGCGCAAACCATGACCACCGACACGCCGCAGAGCTTCGACCACCGATCGATGATGGACCTCGTCGGGTTCCAGATGAGCAAGACCGCGGCGCACCAGGCGTTCGAGCAGGCCGGAGTGGGCCCTGCCGACATCGACGTCTGCGAGCTGCACGACTGCTTCGCCCAGAACGAACTCCTCATGTACGAGGCGCTCGGCTTCACCCCGGAGGGCGGCGCCGAGCGCTTCGTCGAGGACGGCGACAACACCTACGGCGGCAAGGTGGTGGTGAACCCGTCCGGCGGCCTGCTCTCCAAGGGACACCCGCTGGGCGCGACCGGGCTCGCCCAGTGCGCCGAGCTCGTCTCGCAGCTGCGTGGCGGCGCGGGGCCGCGGCAGGTCGAGGGCGCCCGGATCGGGCTGCAGCACAACCTCGGCCTCGGCGGCGCCTGCGTCGTGACGGTGTACGAGCGCGCCTGAGGAGGGTCACGTGATCGACAGGAAATGGATCGGACACGAGTACCCGCCCTCCGTGCTGCCCATCGAGCGGGGCCGGGTGCAGTTCTTCGCCAAGGCGATCGGCGAGACCGATCCGATCTACAGGGACGCCGCCGCGGCGCGCGCCGCCGGCTACCGCGACCTCCCCGCCCCACCCACCTTCATCTTCGCGGCCGAGCTCGACGCTGGCGTGGTCGACCGACTCCTCGCGGACCTGCAGATCCCGCTCGCGAAGCTGCTCCATGGCGAGCAGGGGTTCACATACCACCGGCCCCTCTGCGTGGGCGACACGGTGACCGTGCGATCGAGGATCGACGACATCTACGACAAGCGGCAAGGCGCGCTGGAGTTCGTGGTCAAGACCTCCCGCGCGGTCGACCAGCACGGACAGCTGGTGGCCGAGCTGCGCTCCGTCCTGATCTGCCGCAACTGACCGACCGCGCCGAGGCCTACCATGACGCCGATCCCGGAGTTCGACGCCGTCCAGGTCAACGACGAGCTCCCCGAGCTCCGGGTGCCGCCAGTGGACCGGACCACGCTGGCGCTGTTCGCCGGGGCCTCGGGCGACCACAACCCGATCCACATCGACCTCGACGTCGCGCGCAGGGCCGGGATGCCCGACGTCTTCGCGCAGGGGATGCTGGGCATGGCCTGGCTCGGCCGGCTGCTCGTGAGCTGGGGGGCACAGTCGCAGCTGCGCCGCTTCGACGCGCGCTTCCAGAGCATCACTCACCTCGGCGACGTCGTGAGCTGCCGGGGCCGCGTGGTCGAGAAGCTCGTGCACCGGGGCGAGCGCTGCGTGCGCGTCGAGGTGCACGGCGTCACCCAGCACGGCCAGACCAGGATCGCCGGCGAGGCGCTCATAGCGCTGCGCTGAACCACCAACGCAGGAGGACGGCTCGATGACGAACAAGCTCGACGGCAAGGTGGCCCTCATCTCAGGCTCGGGGCGCGGGATCGGCCGGGCGATCGCGCTGAAGCTCGCCTCCGAAGGGGCGCGCGTCGTGATCAACGACCTCGACGCAGCGCCGACCGAGGAGACGGTCCAGGCCGTCCGCGCGATGGGCGGTCAGGCCATCGCGTGCTCTGGCAGCGTGGCCGCCCCGGACTTCGCCGAGCGCTTCGTCGGCGCCGCGATGAGCGAATACAAGGGCTTGGACATCATCGTGAACAACGCCGGCTTCACCTGGGACAACGTGATCCAGAAGATGACCGACGAGCAGTGGTACGCGATGATCGACGTGCACCTGACGGCGCCGTTCCGGATCCTGCGCGCCGCCCAGCCGGTCATCCGCGCGCTGTCGAAGGCCGAGGCCGAGGCCGGGAAGCGCACCGTCCGCAAGGTGGTCAACACCTCGTCGGTGGCGGGGCTCTTCGGCAACGCCGGACAGGCCAACTACTCGTCCGCCAAGGCCGGCATCGTCGGCCTGACCCAGACGCTGGCGAAGGAGTGGGGGCGGATGAACGTCACCGTCAACTGCGTGGCCTACGGGCTCATCAAGACCCGCCTCACCTCGAGCGCCGCGGCCGGGTCCACCGCGAACATCGACGGGCGAGAGATCAAGGTCGGCGTCAACCCGGACCTGCTCGCCATGATGGAGCGGTCCATCCCGCTGGGCCACGGCGGGACGCCCGAGGAGGCGGCCAACGCGGTGTACCTGTTCTGCATCCCGGAGTCCGACTACGTCAGCGGTCAGACGCTGATGTGCACCGGTGGCCTCACCGGCATCTAGGAGCCCTCGACCATGCTGCCACGACTGCACCGACATGCCTGGATGGACGACGACATCCAGCTCTTCCGCGACCAGGTCCGCCGCTACGTCGCCAGCGAGCTGGCGCCGAGGCTGGAGGGCTGGCGCCGCCAGGGCTACATCCCTCGCGAGACCTGGCGCCCATTCGGCGAGCTGGGCTTCCTGCTGCCCGAGCTCGGCGAGGACCACGGCGGCGCCGGCGCCACGCTCGCCTACCAGCTGGTCGTGCAGGACGAGCTGGCGAGGGCGGAGTTCCCGGCCAACACGGCCGTGCACACCATCGCCTCGCACTACATCCTCGACTACGGCACCGAGGCGCAGAAGCAGCGCTGGCTGCCCAGGCTCGCCAGCGGCGAGTTGCTCGCCGGGATCGCCCTCACCGAGCCAGGCTGCGGCTCGGATCTGAAGGCGCTGCGCACCAGGGCACGGCGCGACGGCGAGCATTACGTGATCGACGGCGCCAAGACCTTCATCACGAACGGCTTCACGGGCAACCTGATGGTGGTGGCCGTGCGCACCGGCGAGGCCGGCGGCCGGGGCGTCTCGCTGATCGTCCTGGAGACCGAGACCTTGCAGGGCTTCCGCGTCGGCCGGCGGCTCGAGAAGCTCGGGCAGCACGCGTCCGACACGGCGGAGCTCTTCTTCGACGAGGTGCGCGTGCCGGCCGATCAGCTCCTCGGCGGCACCGAGGGCGACGGCTTCGCCCAGTTGATGAGCCAGCTGCCATATGAGCGCCTCCTGCTCGCGGTCCCAGCCGCCGCGGTGATCGAGCGCGCGCTGGAGGTGACGCTCGAGTACACGAGGGAGCGCAAGGCCTTCGGCCAGGCCGTCTACGACTTCCAGAACACCCGCTTCAAGCTGGCGGAGTGCGCGACCATCGCGCACGTCGTCCGCACCTTCGTCAACGACTGCGTCCAGCGCCTCCTCGACGGCACGCTCGACGACGAGGCCGCCTACATGGCCAAGTGGTGGTGCTCCGAGCAGCAGTGCAAGGTCACCGACGAGTGCCTGCAGCTGTTCGGCGGCTACGGCTACATGGTCGAGTATCCGATCGCGCGGCTCTACGCAGACGCTCGGGTGCAGCGGATCTACGGTGGCACGAACGAGATCATGAAGGACCTGATCGCACGAAAGCTATGATGGGCGCCCCCACCACCGAACCGGTCAGGCCTCCATTGCGAGGCATAGGCGTCGTCGAGTTCGAGGGCATCGGCCCGGGTCCGCTCGCCGGCCGCATGCTGGCCGACATGGGCGCCGAGGTGACCGCGATCGTACGGCCTCGGGCGGGCGCGGTCGAGGCGCGGCTCGGCGGCGGACAGGACAACCCTCTGCGTCTCGGCAAGCGAATCGTCGCGCTCGACCTGAAGACGAGCGAGGGCGTCACGCGCGCCCTGGAGCTGGTCGGCGGGGCCGACGCGCTCATCGAGGGCAACCGGCCGGGCGCCATGGAGCGGCTCGGGCTAGGTCCCGCGGACTGCGCGGCGCGCAACCCTCGCCTCGTCTACGGCCGGATGACTGGCTGGGGCCAGGGCGGCCCGCTCGCGCAGGCGGCGGGGCACGACCTCAACTACGTGGCCTTGACCGGCCTGCTGTCCTTGGCCTCGCGCAAGGGTGAAGCGCCTATGGTGCCTCCCACCGTCGTCGGCGACGCCGGCGGGGCGCTCGGGCTGGCGTTCGGCGTCGCCTGCGCTCTGCTCGACGCGCGCGCGACCGGCCGCGGGAGGGTCGTGGACGCGGCGATCGTGGACGTCGTGGCGATGCTCGGCACGATCGCCCAGTGGATCCGCGGGAGCGGTCAGCTCGACTCCGGCCAGCCGAGCCCCTTTCACGACTCGCCGTTCTACGACGTGTACGAGTGCTCCGACGGCGGCTTCGTGACGGTCGGCGCGCTCGAGCCACAGTTCTACGCGCAGCTGCTCGAACGGCTCGGCCTCGCCGACGTGGATCCGGCCGCGCAGTACGACAGGGCAGCCTGGCCGGCGCTGAAGGCTCGCGTGGCTGCGCTCTTCCGCAGCCGTCCGCGCGCGGCGTGGTGCGCGCTGCTCGAGGGCACCGACGCGTGCTTCGCGCCGGTGCTGAGCCTGGCCGAGGCAGCCAGCCACCCGCACAACCTCGCCCGTGGAATCTACGCAACCAGCCCCAGCGGTGCGCTCCAAAGCGCTGGCGCACCGCGCTTCCTCCCCCTCGTACGGCCTCACACCGACAAGGAGAGATGAACATGACCGCGAAGCCTGCCTCCGCCGGAATCGTCCACGGCTGTGCCTCGACCATGGGTGACGACTACCAGCTCAACACGACGACGCTGATCCGCCACGCCGCGCGCACCCACCCCGAGCAGGAGATCGTATATCGGACCCCCTCTGGCGGCTGGGCCCGCTACACCTACGGCGACTGCTACAGGCGAGTCTGCCGCGCCGCCAACGCGCTCCGCGGCCTCGGCGTGGGTCCAGGAGACAGGGTGGGCATCCTCGACTGGAACAGCCGCCGCCACTTCGAGCTCTACTACGCCATCCCCGGGCTCGCGTCGGTCATGCTGCAGCTGAACCTACGGCTTGCCGCAGAGGACCTCGCCTACGTCGTCGGGCACAGCGAGGCAAAGCTGATCGCCGTGGACGAAACGCTGCTGCCAGTCGCCGAGGCGCTCGCGGCGCGCTCGCCCGGCATCAAGGGCTGGATCGTCATGACGGACAAGCCGCTCGCCGAGGTGAAGACGACGCTGACTCCCCTGTACCACTATGAGGACCTGATCGCCGCGGCGGAGGAGTCCATCGACTGGCCGATGGTGGACGAGCGGTCGGCGTACAGCGCCTGCTACACGACCGGCACCACCGGACGGCCCAAGGGCGTCTACTACTCGCACCGAGCCATCTACCTGCACGCCTCCGCCCTCGCGATGAACATCGGCATGACGCTCGACGACTGCACGATGCTCATCACGCCGATGTTCCACGCGCAGTGCTGGGGGCTGCCGCAGGCGGCCACCTTGATGGCCAACAAGATCGTGCTCTCCGGCCGCTACGTCATGGATGACACCGCGCCCCTGACCGACGCGATCATCGCCGAGCGGGTCACGGTCACCAGCGGGGCGCCGTCCATCTTCGTGCCCATGCTGCACTACATCGAGACCTTGAAGGAGAAGCCCGACTTCAGCCGCCTCCGGATGCTCTCGGGTGCAACCGAGCCGCCGCTGTCGATGATGCGCGGGTATCACGACCTGACCGGCGCCGAGGTGGTGCACGTGTACGGGGCCACCGAGACGACGCCCGTCATCACCGTCAACCGGCTGAAGCCGTCGCTCGTGAAGCGGCTGGGCGACGAGGCGCGCTGGGATCTCAAGCGAAAGCAGGGGCTGCTGCTCTCCGGGTTGGACTTCAAGATCGTCGGCCCCGACGATCAGCCGCTGCCTCACGACGGGGCGTCCGTCGGGGAGATCTGCGTCCGCGGCCCGTGGATCACCGCCACCTACCACGACATGCCCGACTCGGCCGACCGGTTCGTGGACGGCTACTGGCGCTCCGGTGACGTTGGGACGATCGATCCGGACGGCTACCTCAAGCTCGCGGACCGGATAAAGGACGTCATAAAGAGCGGCGGCGAGTGGATCTCCTCGATCGACATGGAGAACGCGCTGGCTGGCCACCCGGCCGTGCTCGAGGCCGCTGTGGTGGGCGTGCCGCACCCCAAATGGCAGGAGCGTCCCCTTGCCCTCGTGGTGCTCGCTCCCGGCCACCACGTGACCAGGGAGCAGATCCACGAGCACCTTTTGAAGACCTTCGCGAGGTGGCAGCTGCCCGAGCAGGTGCTGTTCGTGGACAGCCTCCCCACGACCAGCGTCGGCAAGCTGAACAAGAAGGTCATCCGCGCCAAGTACGCCGGGGTGTACACCGACCAGGCCTGAATCGTTCGCGACGCGCGACCTCACCGCGGGCAGACCGTCGGTCAGGTCTCCGGGGCGCGGCGAGGCGCCGTTCCCTGATCGGGGTTGGGATCGGGAGGGGGTCCACTTGGGCCCCGCTCCATAAGAGCGCCGCTCCGCGTCGAAGCACTGCGCATCTCAACCGCAGCCCCCGCCCGCGTCGAACCTCGATGCGGCAGGAGTCAACTCGAGGCCGGTCGCGCGGGCGCGAGATCCGGTCATCCCCTGCAAGGAAGATCCCAATGACAAGGTTCCTGAAGTCGCTCGTCGCCATCGCGTTGGTTGGCCCCGCCTCACTGGCGCAGGCCGAAGATCCGGCGTTGAAGGAAGCACATCAGGCCATCGGCGAGCTCAAGCGCGCCGACCCGGGGCTCTCCCGGTTCTTCGACGGCGCGGCCGGCTACGCCGTGTTCCCCACCGTCGGCAAGGGGGCCATCGGCGTCGGCGGCGCGCACGGGAAGGGCATCCTGTACGAGAAGGGGGTCGCCGTCGGCGAGACCACGCTCACGCAGGTCACGGTCGGAGCCCAGGTTGGCGCACAGGCCTACACCGAGGTGATCTTCTTCGAGACCGCGAAGTCGCTGCAGGACTTCAAGAAGGGTGAGTTCACCCTCGCCGCCCAGGTGAGCGCCGTTGCCGCTGCGGCCGGGGCGTCGGCCAACGCCAAGTACGTCCAGGGCGTGAGCGTCTTCACCCACGCCAAGGGTGGCCTGATGGCCGAGGTCAGCGTAGGCGGCCAGAAGTTCACTTTCCGCCCGCTCCCCAAGTAGGTCACCTCGCTCACGCCATTCGGGTCGCGCGCGGTGGACGGCGCCGTTGGGGCCGGCCATACGCGTGCGCCCGTCTGGAGGGCGCCGAAGCCGATGGCCACGGGCCCGGTGCGTGCACAGCTTAGGGGGATGCGACTCCAACTCGCCGTCGGCCTGATGCTCTTGTTCCCGGCGTCTTCCGCCCTGCCCCAGATCAGCATCCAGATCGGGCTTCCGAGCGTCAGGATCGGCATCAACCAGCCCGATTTCCCTCAGCTGGTTCTCGTGCCTGGCTACCCCGTCTATTACGACCCCGGCTCGAGCTGGAACTTCTTCTTCTATGACGGCCTGTACTGGGTCTACGCCGGGGACACCTGGTACGCGAGCGACTGGTACAACGGACCATGGATGCTGGTTCCTCCGTACGACGTCCCGACCTTCATCCTTCGCGTGCCTGTGAGCTACTACCGCTCCCCTCCCACGTACTTCCGCAGCTGGCAAAGGGACGCGCCGCCCCACTGGGGCGAGCACTGGGGCAACGACTGGGAGCGAAAGCGCACCGGCTGGGACCGCTGGAATCGCAACGAGGCGCCACCGCCCGCACCGCTGCCCGTCTATCAGCGGCAGTACTCGGGAACACGATACCCGGACCCGCAGCAGCAGCGGGCGTTGCAGAGCGAGCACTATCGCCATGAGCCCCGTGACACGACGGTGAGGCAGTTGGTCCGGGTGCATGCGCAGGCGCAGCCGGAGCCGAGGAAGCAGGCGCAGCCACAACGTGAGCCCGAAAGGCAGGCGCAGCCCCAGCAGGAGCCGAAGAGGCAGGCGCAGCCTCAGCGGGAGCCCGAAAGGCAGCCGCAGCCCCAGCAGCCTCAGAGGCAGCGTGCTGAACCGGCCGCGCCCGCCCCGCACGCGCAGCCACAGCGGGAGCCCGAAAGGCAGGCGCAACCCCAGCAGCCGCAGAGGCAACGTGCTGAGCCGGCCGCGCCCGCCCCGCAGGCGCAGCCAGCCCGGGCGCCAGAGAACAGGGGGCGTCAGGGCGGGGCCGGCGCGCCGGCTAAGCAGAAGAAGGCTGAAGACCAGGGCCAGGGCCCCGGGCGCGACAGGTAGTGAATCCGCCCCCGGCCTGAGCCCCCCGCCGACTGCTAGCGCAGCGCCTTGAGCGCTGCCTTGGTGTCGGAGACGGCCAGGTACAGGTTCACCTGCGTCGCGCTGCGCGCGGTGCCGACGTAGGCGTAGAGCACGTTGACGCCGCTGGCGCCGAGCCGGTCGGCCACGTCGCCGAGGGCGCCGGGCCGGTCCTTCACCCGGACCTCCACGACCTCGTCCTCCGTCGTCTCCCATCCGTGCTTCCGGAAGATGCGGCTGGCCACGGCCGGCTTGTCCACCACGACCCGCACGAACCCACGTCCGTCGAAGGTCGCTGCCATGAACGCCCGGATGCTCACCTTGGCTTCGCCGAGCGCGTCGGCGACGTGTCCCAGCATTCCCGGACGATCCTCGACCCACGCGGAGAGCTGCTTCGCCTTCGGCATTGGGGCCTCCTGGACGCGGGAGAACCCCACGTCCTGCAGCACCACTCTGCACCGCCCTCCCGGGCCATGGGAAGTCCCCGGCAGCGGCTCCGCCCGCGCCGAGGCCGCGCCGTGGCCGGTGAACGCCATTCGTGGTACGTCGCTCGGGATGGGCGCGAGTCCTTCAACACGAACGGGAGCCGCTGGCCTGCGGCTGCGCCTGGCGCTCCGAGGCGGCGCGCTGTCGTTCGCGCTCGTCCTGACGTCGGGGCTCTTCCTCGAGTCGCTCCACGCGCCGCCGAGCGCCCTCCACGCCTCCCTGGTCCTCGCCGCCGCGCTGGCGGCCGGAGCCATCGGCGCGGCCGTCGGCGCGCGGATGGGGCGCTCGATCGCCCTGCCTCTCTCCGCGCTCGGGGAGGCGCTCCGGACCTCTGGGGGAACCCCCGTGATCCCCGCCATCCCCCTGAGCGCGCCCGCGGAGGTCAGCGAGACGGCCCGGAGCGTCGCGGCGATGGCCCGCGCCTTCGTGCTCGCCCGGGAGGAGCTCGCTGCCGCCGCTGGGCGCATCCACGCCGAGTCCAACGCCATCCACGAGGCGGCGTCGCGCCGCGCCGCCCAGGCCCAGTCGGAGGCGGCCTCGATCAACGAGACCAACGGCGCGGCGCTGGAGATCGCGCAGTCCACCCTGCGCTCGCTCGAGCAGGCCGACTCGGTGATCGCCATGGCCCGGCGCTCGGAGGACATGGGCACCGAAGGAGCCCGAGTGGTCGCCGGCGCGGTCGAGGCCACCGGCACGCTCGCCGAGCACGTCCGGCGCGTGACGTCGATCGTGGCCGAGCTCTCCGAGCGGACGTCCCAGATCGCGGAGATCGTGGTCACGGTCCAGGATCTCGCGGAGCAGACCGATCTGGTCGCGCTCAACGCCTCGGTCGAGGCCGCCAAGGCGGGCGATCAGGGGCGCGGCTTCGCCGTCGTCGCCATGGAGATGCGCCAGCTCGCGGAGCAGTCACGCCAGGCCGCGACGCAGGTCCGCGCCATCCTCGTCGAGATCGACCGGGGGACGCAGGTGTCGGCCAGCGCCACCGAGGAGGGCGCGGCGCGGGCGCAGGAGGCCCAGCAGCTCGCCATCTCGGCGGGCGCGGCCCTCGACGGGCTCATCGCCGTCATGCGCAGCTCCGGCGGCGCGGCCCGCGAGATCGCCGAGGCGGCGCACCGCCAGACCAGTGACGTCCAGGCGATGGTCTCCTCCTTCGGCCAGCTGGTCAGCACGCTGAACGCGGGGGCCGAGGACGCCGGCGCGCTGGAGCGCTCCGCCAAGGCGCTCGCGGACCTGTCGCGGTCGCTCGCCGAC
>JBAVTL010000719.1:0-2875 GCA_049696175.1 Anaeromyxobacteraceae bacterium | reverse complement strand
GGGTGCGCGTCGGTGAAGCGCTGGCGCAGCGCGCCCATCTCCACGGTCAGCTCGGCGATCGCCTTCTCGACGTCCCCCGCGCGGGCCACGGCGGCCTGCGTCTCGAGGGTGACGTCCACGCCGCCGGCGCGCGTCTGGTGCTCCTCGAGCCTGGCCTCGGCCGCCTCGAGCTCCGCGCGGAGCGTTGGCAGCTGGGTCTCGAGGAAGGCCAGCGTCTGCTGCGCCTCGGCGCTGCGCTGATCCACGTTCTGCCGCACGTAGGCCCGAGAGAGGGCGTCGAGGACCGCGGTGATCCTGGCGGGATCGGGGCCGTCCAGGGCGAGCTCCAGGATCCCGGTCTTCTTGCCGCGCTCGGCGATCCTGACTTTCTTCTGGAGCGCCGCCACCAGGTCCTCGCGGGGCGCCCTCTGGAGGAGGAACTCGGTGCCAGGGCGTGCGCTGAGGTCGGAGACGAAGATCTCCACCCCCTCGCCGTGAAGGAGCTCGCCCACCGCGCCGGCCGCGACGGTCCGCCCGTCGGCGTCGCGAAGCTCGAAGCGCCCTGGAGCGCCTGCCACGAGGATCGGAGCCTCCGCCTCCCACGCGGACCCCAGCTCGAGCCGAGAGAGCGCGATCCGCTCCCCGCCCCAGCCGTAGCGGCGGAGGCCGGGGAGCGCGCCCGCCGGCTCGGCGCCCCGGTGGCGCCTCGCGAGCAGCTCCCCCACGACTGGGAAGCGGCGCGGTGACGCGTCGATCTCGAGCTTGAGCGAATCGACCACCGATCCGATCAGCGTCCGGGAGCGGAGGATCTCCACCTCGGTCTCGGCCGGGGAGGACTCCGAGAACAGGCTCGAGAGCTCACCGAGCGCGCCGCCCTTCTTCTTGTCCTCGACCTGGAGGAGGAGGTCGGCCCGGTAGACGGGCCGCGCCAGCAGGGCGTAGGCGGCCCCGGCCGCGAGCACCGCGGCCGCCACCGTCGCGACGAGCCAGCGCTCCCCCGCGACGACGGCGAGGTACTCCCTGATGGACGGCTCCTCGCCCTCCGCCTCCAGCGGCGACCACTGCGCCGGCGCGACCTGGCGAATGCGCGGCGGCTCGGTCCGGACCGGGCTCACCAGCTCGACTGCTGCGTCTCCCATCTTCGGCGTCATGGCGTTACCAGGAGGTTGGAGCGGTTGGCGAGGTCCACGGACTGCCAGAGCCCCTGGACCGTCGGAAGGATCTGCTGGACCACGCGGTTCCAGCTCGTGAGCGCGTACGGCGCGACGAAGACGACGTCGAGCGGTTGGAGCTCGAACTGCGCCGCGAGCAGCAGCGCGTCGGCGGACGAGGCGTCCAGGCGGTATGCCTCCGGGGCGTCGTAGCGGCCGCGGAGCACGTAGACCGCGCCTGGGTTCGACGTGACGGGGTCGAAGCCCTCGGAGTCGCCGATCGCCTCGGCGAGGGTCATGTGTCCCCGGACCATCACCTTGGACGCCGGGCGGCGGACCTCGCCGAGGACGAAGACCTTGTGCTGCGCGTTGCTGGCGACGTGGACCAGGTCGCCGTCCTGGAGCAGCCAGTTCTGGGAGAGGTCGCCGTCCTCGAAGAGTGCCCGCAGGTCCAGCCGCTGCGGCTGGCCTCCCCTCACCAGGGTCACCGCGCCCGGGAAGGCGGCGGGGGTGAAGCCCTTGGCGAGGCCGATCGCGTCGGCCACACGCAGCGGGAGGTCGGAGATCGGGTAGGCGCCAGGCGCCCCCACCTCACCCGAGACGTGGACCCGCTGGCCGCGGAAGGCGGCGACGCGGACGTCGAGCTGCGGGCCCTGGACCACCTTGCGCAGCCGCTCGGTGAGCACCTGCCGAATCTCCGGCAGCGTCTTCCCTGCCACCGGGACCACGCCGACGTGTGGGTAGAAGACGGTGCCATCGGCCTGGACGACGTTGCCGGCCGCCTCGGCGGCCCTGAACTCGCCGGCGGGAATGGTCAGCTCCGGGTGGTCCCAGACGATGACGGACAGGACGTCGAACGGCGCGACCTTGTACTGCCACTGCTGGCTCTCCGCGGCCAGCGGGTCCCTGGCCCGACCGGCGGCGGCCACCGCGCGCGCCTTCGCCTGCTCCCCGAGCACGGCCGGCGTCACGGGCACTATCCGGATCGGACGCTCTGGGGTGCCGCGCCCCTCCAGGGCGGACTCCGACATGTGCAGCCCCGGCGCGATCGCGGCGCAGCCGGAGGCCAGGGCGAAGAGGGAGGTGATGAATGCGACGCGGATCACGTTTCGCTCCAGAAGCGCTTCGTGTAGTCGTCCAGCCCCCGCTCGATGAGCGCGAGCGATTCCTCGAACGCCTCGCGGGGCTTGCGGTATGGGTCCGGGACCTCGAAGCCCCCGAACCGCCCGAGGAGATGCACCCTCCCGCGCGCGGCGGGCGTGAGCGCCTCGACGGCCGCCTGATGCCGTCTCTCCATCACCAGCACCAGCTCGACCCCTCCCACCAACGCCGCGGTCAGCTGCGTCGCGCGATGCGGCGAGAGATCGATCCCTCGCTCGGCCATCAGCGCCACCGCGGAGGGGTCTGCTGGCTTCCCCACGAGCGCGGCCAGCCCCGCCGAGCGCACCTCGAGCGACGGGAGGCGACGGCGAAGCAGCGCCTCGCACATCGGACTCCGGCAGATGTTTCCAACACAGACGATCAGCACCCTACCCAGCAAGCTGCCCCCTTACCGCTAGACGCCAGATCCACCGCTTGACGCACCCGCTGCGCCGGCCGACGCGCCGGCGCTACTCCGTGTGACCGCCGTGGTCACCGTCGCTTCGCTGCCGTGACGCGGCGAGCGCCACGGCGAAGAGGGCCGCGGGCGCCGCGACGCAGACGCGGCTCGCCGCCGAGCCGAGCAGGGCCGCGAGGAAGAGCAC
>JBAVTL010000718.1:0-9814 GCA_049696175.1 Anaeromyxobacteraceae bacterium | reverse complement strand
CGATCAGATCGTCGGCATCCTGATGATTCGTCTCCGCCCGGCGCGGCGCCGCAGTCGGTGCGGGCGCGCCGGGGACCGGCGTCAGCGCCGTGACGATTGACTCCTCGGCCACCTCCTCGGTCGCAGGCGCAGGCGCTGGCGCTGGCGCAGGCGCTGGCGCAGGCGCAGGCGCAGGCGCAGGCGCAGGAGTCGGCTCCGGCTCCGCGCTGGAGAGCGCCGCCTCGAGCGATCTGCGGCGGCGGCTGCGCGTCCCGGTGTCGGGAGGGAGCACAACGTCGGCCCAGGCCCTCACCTGCTCCGGAGTGGCGAGCGGGACCGCGGCCTCCAGCGCGGCACGGAACGCCGCGGCGTCCTCGAAGGCCTCCGCGGACTCGGCCGCGCGCGCGGCCACCTCGGCAAGCAGGTCCGGCACGCCGGGGAGGCCAGCGGCCGACGGCTGCTCTCCCGCCAGGCACTGCAGGAGGAGCACGGCCAGCGCACGGACGTCCTCGGCCGGGCTCGGCACCGGACCGTCCCCCTCCGCCGTACGACCGAAGCCCGAGACCGTGACGCTGCCGTCGATCCCCACGAGGACTCTCTCGGCCCGCAGCGCGCCGTGGGCGAACGGGTGCCCTTCGACCACGGCACGCCCGTGAGAGTGGTGCACCGCCTCGGCGGCGTCGGCGACGACCCGCGCGGCGACCTCGGGCGGCATGCGCGTCCCGGTGTCCAGCAGCTCGCGCAGGCTCTCCCCGTCGCGCCACTCCTGGACCACCACCGGCGCGTCGCGGAAGGTCTCCATCCCGACGACCCTGAGGATGTTGGGGTGGAAGAGGCGCGCGGCCCGCTCGACGTCCTCCGCGAGCCGGGCGATACGCTCGGGCGCGTCGGCCACGCGTGCTGGGACGAAGGAGAGGACGACCGGCCGCGCCGGGGACTCTCGTCGGTCCACGGCGAGGCAGTTTCGCCAACCCTCGAAGGCGGAGAACTCGGTCACGATCTGGAAGCGGGGAGCGGTCGCCACGGCCGGACATGCTACACGTTCCGAGCGCGGTTGGGCGTGGCGGCTGTCGGCACTTTCCCGCTACGATGCGCCCGTGGCCAGAATCCGGGCGATCGTCACCGATCTCGACAACACCCTCTATCCCTGGGTCGACTACATCGTCCCCAGCGTGGAGGCGATGGTCGACTCGTTGGTCGCGACCACGGGCCTCCCCCGCGTCCGGATCGTCCAGTCGCTGAAGGCGGTCTACTCGAAGTACGAGTCGAACGAGTATCCGTTCGCGATCCAGGAGTCGGAGCTCTTCAAGCCCTACGAGGCCGACTTCGACTCCTTCAACGCGCTGGTCCTGGCGCCAGCGCGCTTCGCGTTCCGGACCGCGCGCGAGCACTTCCTGCGCCCCTACCCGGGCGTGAGGGAGACGCTGGAGAAGCTCCGGGAACGCCGCCTGCTCGTGATCGGCCTCACCGACGCACCGCGCAACGCGGCTGAGCTGCGGCTCAAGTGGCTCAAGCTGGACCATCAGTTCGACGCCCTCTACACCCTCCCCGGCTACCCGCTGCCCGAGAACGTCGACCCCGAGATTCGCAAGCGCGACGCGGCCGGCCACTATCGCTCGCGCGTCCCCAAGGTCGAGGAGCTCCCGCACGCCGCCGAGAAGCCGAGCCCCGACGGCCTGCGCAGGATCCTCGAAGACTTCGGGCTGGAGCCGGACCAGCTGCTCTACGTCGGCGACAACGTGAAGAAGGACATGCCAGTCGCCGAGGCCTGCGGCGTCCTCGGCGTCTGGGCCGAGTACGGGACCTACGTCTCGGCGGAGTACCGGAGCCGGCTCTCGGTCATCTCCGCGAAGGCGGTCACCCGGCGTCACGTCGCCGAAGAGACCCCCGCCCGCTGGCCCCTGGCGATCTCCTCATTCACCCAGGTCGTCGAGGTGCTCGACGGCGCCCGGTGGATCACGCCGCCGCGACATCCAGTCCCTCCCCCACGAAGGCGGCGGCCAAGGTAGACTTCGTCCCACCTCCCCTCACCCGCCCTGCAGCGCCGGGCCGCACCGGAGAACGGACCCCAATGCGCCGTCACCTCACTGCCTCGCTCGCGGTCCTCGTCGTCGTCGCCTTCGGCGGCTGCTCCTGCGGCGGCGACAAGTCCAGTCCGCCCGCCTGCGCCAGCGGCCTCGCCCAGTGTGACGTCGGCTGCGTCGATCTCTCCACCGACAACGCCCACTGCGGGTCCTGCGCCAACGTCTGCGCGGGCGCGCGTGTGTGCGCCGGCGGCACCTGCGAGCTCACCTGCGGCACCGGCGGCGTCCAGTGCGGAGACGTCTGCGCCGACGTCCAGAGCGACCTGGCAAACTGCGGTGCGTGCGGGAACGCATGCACCGCTGGAACGCTCTGCCTCGCCGGTGCGTGCCAGCTCGCGTGTGAGCCGCTCACCGCGCGCTGCGGCTCGGGCGCCACCGCGGTCTGCGCCGACCTCGCGGCCAACGCGAACCACTGCGGCACGTGCGCGACCGCCTGCGACCCCAGCCAGGCGTGCGAGGCGGGCGCGTGCGTGACACCCTGCCCCGCCGGCGAGGCGCGCTGCAACGGCACCTGCGTCACCGTGAGCGTCCGCGCCGCTGGCCTGGGACTGCCCGGCGTCCACGCGTCGCCAACGTCGGCCTCCCCGGTGGCGATCGCCACGCGGACCGCGAACGACGCGAACACCGACGGCGTGCCGGATCCCGTGGACGCCGACCGCGACGGCATCCCGGACCTGATCGTCACCGAGTCGACCTCCTCCACGGCCGGCCAGATCGAGGTGCTCCGGGGTGCGACGAACGGCACGTTCGCCCCGTTCGCGACCCCGTCGATCGTCTCGCTGCCCTTCGCGCCGACCGCCGTGGCCGTCGGCGACATCAACGGTGACACGTTCGCCGACCTCGTGGTCGGCACCGCCGACGCGACGGTGACGTCGGTCGTGATCCTCGCCGGCGACGGCGCGGGCGGCTTCTCCGAGGCGGCCCTGCCGGCGCTGGCCGCCGGCGCAGGGCCGCGCGCGGTGGCGCTCGCCGACCTCGACTGGGACGGTGATCTGGACCTGGTGGTCGGCGACGGCGCGAGCGTCGCGTCCTCCAACCTGAAGATCTTCTTCAACGACGGGACGGCCACGTTCGGCGCCGCCCCGGGAGCGGTGGGCGATCCGCGACCGGCCAACCTCACGTACGGCGTGCTGGCGGACGTCCGCCAGATCGCGGTCGGCCAGTTCGACTCCGGCTTCGGGGATGATCTCCTCGTGATCTCGGCCGGCGCGACGAACGCCGGTGGCACGGTGTTCATCAACAACGGCAGCGGGGGCTTCACTGCGCCCCAGGGGAACGCGTTCACCTTCGACGGCGTGCCGACGGCGACCGTCGCGACTCCCCTCGGTGGTCTCGCTCTCGACTGGGCCATCGCCGAGGCGGCGAGCAATCGAATCCTCGTCTTCGTCAACGGCGGGGATGGCGTCGCGCTGTCACAGGAGCTCTTCGACGTCGCCGAGCCGCTGGGACTCGCCGCGGACGATCTCGATGGGGACGGCAAGGTGGACCTCCTCAGCGCCAACGGCGCCGCCAGCGCCGCGTACTTCCACCGGAACCTCGGACCCGCGGCCGGCGGCGTCGCGTTCGCTCAGCCCGTTCGGCTCCCGGCGGGCGACCACCCGGACGCCGTCGCGGTGACCTCCGTCGCCGCCGCCACGTGGGTGCTCACCGCCAACGAGCTGGGACGGAACGTCTCCTCCGCGCTCGTGACGGTCGCGGGGTTCGTGGCGCCATCCGTCTACCCGCTCGACGTCAGCGCCGACGCGGTCACCCTGGGCAGGTTCGACACGGACGCCTGGCTCGACTTCGCGGCGGCGAGCGCCTGGACGAACGAGGTTCGCGTCTTCCATCAGGCCCGGCCCGCGCCGCCGGTCTCCGACTTCTCCGCCTTCACCAGCATCGCGCTCCCCATCAACGCCGCCCCCTCGGCCATCGCCGCTGGAGACGTCGACGCCGACGGCGCGGACGACCTCGTCGTCGCGATGAGGGGGCTCGCGCAGGTCGGCCTGCTCTACGGTGACGGCGCAGGAGCCTTCGAGCCGCTCGCCGCCCTCGACGTCGGAAGCGAGCCCTCGGCCGTGCTGCTCGCCCAGCTCGATGGCTACGCTGGACTCGACGTCGCCACGGCCGACGCCGGCTCCAACCGCGTCACCTTGATCATGTCCACGGCGCGCCGTGCGTTTGCGGTTCCCGTCGCGCTGGCCACCGGGCCTACGCCGGTCGCCCTGGCCGCGGTGGACCTCGACTCCCGCGGCTGCCTGGATCTCGTGTCCGCCAACTCCGGCGACGGCACCCTCTCGGTCTTCCGCTGCCTGCCGGCAGCACCGGGGACGTTCGCTGCGCCGCTCACCGTCGCGGCCTGCGCCGGCGCGCGGTCGATCGTGGCGGCCAGCGTCGACGCCGACGTCCTGCCGGACCTCATCGTCGGCTGCACCGAAGGCGTCGTCGTCCTCACGAGCCTCGGATCGGGCGCGTTCACGACGGGGACGCCGTTCTCCCCCGGCCTAGATCCGGCGGCCCTGAAGGTCGCCGACCTCGACGGCGACGGCGTGAACGATCTCGTGGTCGCGAGCCCGCGCGACGGCGGCGTCGCCCTGCTGCGCGGCACCGCAAACGACCTGTCGCCGTTCTCTGCACCCGAGATCTTCACGGCCGGCGGGAGCCCCGTCGGGCTCGCCATCGGCGCCGTCGACGGCGACGTCCAGCTCGACGTCGTGGCCGCCGTCACGCGCCCCTCGTCCGCGTGGGTCGGCGCGGGGGCCTCGGTCCTCCGCGGGACCTGCAAGCCCTGACCTTCAGCCACCCTCTCCCACCGCTGCGGAGAGAGGCCGTGGGCGCATCAGTTCATCATCGGGTTGCGCGTCCGGACGGTCTCGAGGACCTCCCGGACCTGCGCCGCGTCCGGTGAGTCCGAGGCGATGTCCAGGTAGGCGGTCAGGTCCTTCGACGCGGCCGCCGCCGCGCCGAGCCGTGCCGAGATGAGGCCGCGGTCGCGCAGCTCCTCGGGCTGGTCCGGGTCGAGCTGGAGCAGCCGGTCCACGACCCACCAAAGCCGGATGTCGTCCGCGCGCTCCAGGTAGATCCGCTTCAGGTTGTGTAGCAGCCGGGCGAGGATCTGCTTCGGCCCTACCCCCGCCAGGTGGCGGGGATCGAGCGGGCGACCGTGCGAGGCCGCCTTGAAGCGCGCGACGCACTCGTCCGACGACAGGACCTCGCCGCCGTTGTACGGGTCGATGAAGACCTCTGGGCCACCCTGCGGCGCGTACTTCAGGAGGAAGTGGCCCGGGAAGGCGACCCCCTGCAGCCGGAGGCCGACCCTGCGCGCGACCTCCATGTAGAGGAGCGAGAGCGTGATCGGGATGCCGAGCCGGCGATCGAGCACCTCGTTCAGGAACGAGTTGCGCGGGTCGTAGTAGTCCTCGTCGTTCCCGCGGAACCGCTCCTCCTCGAAGAGCACGTTCCGGACGGCCATGAGGATGGTGCCCGCGCGGACCGGCGCCGGCGCGTGCGTCCGGACCCGCGCCGCGATCTCGTCGAGCCGGGCGAGGTACTTCCCTGTATCGAGGGACGGGTACTCCTCGGCCGCGACGGCGAGCGCCGCCTCGGCGAGCGGCACGTCTTCGGTCGAGAGGAGCGCCTGGAATCGGGCGCGGGCGTCGCGGTCGGGCGTCAAGGGTCCTGAGTCTCTGGCCCGCCTGGCCCCGCCCCCTGAAGCGGGAGCGGCGTGCCGCGCGGACTGCCGGAGTATACCGGGCCGCTCTCTCTCGCGAAGCGCCCTGGATCCCACTTGACGCCCGGCGGGCGCTCCCTTAGATTCCGCGGCCTGTCATTCCCCAGTAGCTCAGTTGGCAGAGCAGGTGACTGTTAATCACCGGGTCGTATGTTCGAGTCATACCTGGGGAGCAAGGACGGGCGGTTCTGCGAGAGCGGAGCCGCCCGTTTCCTTTTTAGGACCGCCTCCCACAGGACGCCTCACTTCTTCCTCGACGGTGCCGGAGAGGACGCCCCATGCAGGAACCTACCCAATCGCCGACCGAGCCGCGCCCTCCCGCCCCCACCTCGACTCGGCGCCGCGCAGCGCTCCCCGCCACAGTGGTCGGGCTCGGCGTCGTCAGCCTCTTCACCGACGTCTCCAGCGAGGCCATCTTCCCGCTGCTGCCGGCGTTCCTGGCGACGCTCGGCGCCTCCAACACCTTCATCGGCCTCGTCGAGGGCACCGCGGACCTCGTCGCCAACGTCCTCAAGTACGTCACCGGCGTCGTCGCCGACCGGCGCGCGCGGCTCAAGCCGCTCGTGCTCGCGGGCTACGGCCTCTCGACCGTGGCCCGACCGCTCGTCGCCTTCGCGCTCGCGCCCTGGCACGTGCTGGCGATCCGCGTGGCCGACCGCGTGGGCAAGGGGGTGCGCACGAGCCCGCGCGACGCGCTGATCGCCCACGCCACCGATCCGTCGATCCGAGGGCAGGCGTACGGCTTCCACCGCGCCATGGACCACGCGGGCGCGGCCCTGGGGACGATCTTCGCCATCGCCGTCCTCTGGCTGCTCGGCGCGAACGGCGCCAAGGCTGCCAGTGCGGAGCAGATGAGGACGGTCTTCCTCTGGGCGACGGTGCCGGGCGTGATCGCCATGATCGTGCTCGCCGGTACCCGCGAGCCGCAGCGTCCTCCGCAACCCGTCACCATCCCGGCCGGATCGCGCGAGCTGCCGCCGGCGCTGCGGCGCGCGCTGCTCCCCATCACCCTCTTCGCCTTCGCGAACGCCACCGACGCCTTCATCCTCGTCAAGGCGGCGAGGCTCGGCGCGCCGGCGATCGCGGCCCCGCTCCTCTGGCTGACCCTGCACCTGATCAAGGCGGCCACCGCCACGGCAGGAGGCCGGCTCGCGGATCGGTACGGGAAGCGCAACTCGCTCGCGCTCGGCTGGACCGTCTATGCCGTCACCTGGTCCGCCGTCGGCTTCGTGGAGACGATCCCGCTCCTCTTCGTCCTCTCCGCCCTCTACGGGACCTCGCACGGGCTCGTCGAGGGGGCCGAGAGGGCGCTGATCGCCGAGTTGGCCCACGGCGGCGGCAAGGGGAAGGCCTTCGGCACCTACAACATGACGATCGGGCTCGCCGCGCTCGCCGCGAGCACCGCGTTCGGCTTCGTCTGGGACCGCTTCGGCAGCGCCGCCGCCTTCGTCGGCTCCGGCTCCTTCGCGCTCCTCGCCGCGGGCGTGCTCCTCGCGGTCGTGCCGCGGCGGTGAGCGCTACTCGTAGGCACCGATGGTCTTGCCGGTGGTCGGGCGCCGGTCGCGTCCGAACGGATCGCCCTCTATCGCCTCGGAGTGCTGCGCGCAGGCCCAGCGCCCGTCGCGACGGACCCACGTCGAGCACTCTGCGGCGTCGATCCTCACCGGCTGTCCTTCGACCGTCAGCTCCTCGTGGACCTCGTACGCCAGGACGGCGACGTCGTCGCCGAGCGTGGCCATCTTCGCGCCGTCCTTGAACTCGAAGCGCTCCAGCCTCGGACCCGCCTTGAACATCTTCTTGAACGTCGGCGCGTCGATGCTGCCGACGCCCTGCGGCCCGCTGACGATGCACGGGACGTCGGTCAGCCGCAGCGCGGTGTCGACGTCGCCGTCCTTCATCGCCTGCCAGTACTTCCTCTCCAGCTCGATCAGCTCCTTCTCGGTGATCGCAGTCGCCATGACGGCCTCCGTCCGGCGCTCCGAAAGGCGGCCCTGTGGCAACCGGGCGCGCGCGAAGCTGGGGAGCGCGGACAGGGCTGCACTACCGGGGGGCACGGCGCGCCGCCACCCCTCCTCACGCGCTCGAACGGGGTGCAACTAACCCTTCTCTACCTCTTCCGGCCACGCCGCCCAGCGCCGCAGCTTGTCGAGGAGAGGGAAGAGCGCACAGCGCGTCACGAAGAGCTCCCCCTCGACCTTCGCCGACGCGCAGCAGCGCCCGGCGCACCAGGCGTCGTCCATGTCCGTCGGAACGTGGCGGCGCGTCGGGACCACCGCGGTCGGGACCGTGCGCGCCTGCAGCGCGTCGAAGTAGCGCCCACACGCGCCACGCGCGAGCCCGACCAGCTCCCCGGAGCCCGTCACGATCTCGCGCCCCAGGACGGCCGATCTGAGCACCTGGCCGGCGGTCATGACGGCCACGAGCTGGCGCAGCGTGACCTTCCGGAGCGACTCACGGAAGGCTGCGCGGTCCAGGTCCAGCTCCGGCCAGCGCTCCCTCAGCGCCCGCGCCAGCTCCGGCGCCGCCGGTCGCTGGACGTAGAGATCGTCCGGCCATATGGCGGCGGTGTTCTCCTCCATGACCTCACGCTTCACCCGCAGCCCGAAGTCCAGGTAGGACGCCTGGAGGCTGAAGGTCGTCGTCTTGGCTGTCGGGTCGGCGCCCCACCGCGTGACGTCGGCCGCCGCCTCCTCCGCAAGCGCCCTGTGACGGCTCACGACGGGCGTGCCCATGGGCGTCCGCACGGGCTGGTCGCCCGAGACGACCGCCCACCACGCCCCGAACTGTGCGACAGAGACCTCCAAGGCCTTCCCCCTGATCGAAGTGTCGGGCGAATCTAGTCAACCGCCGCGGGCCGCGTCCAGCGGTCCACCCGGCGTGCGCGACGCGCCGCGCGAGCGGCGGCGCGATCCTGCCTTCACCAGCTCGTCCACCGCGATGAGGCCGGCCGGCCCCAGGAGCAGGAGCGGCCAGGCGAGCGGCGCGAGCGGCGCGGTGTCGAAGAGCCGCTGCAGCGGCGGGACGAAGACCACGACGGCGAGCAGCGCGACCTCCACCCCGAGGCCGTAGAGGATCAGCCGGTTCCGCGGCGGGATCGAGAAGGCCGAGAGCCGCTCGGACCGGCAGGCGAAGAGGTTCCCCATCTGGCAGGCGACGATCGCCGCGAGCGCCGCGGTGGTCGCCTCCCGCTGGACCGCCGCGATCGCCGGCGACGCCGCGTGCGCGAAGACGAGGGGGGCAGCGGCGCGCAGCTCGGCGAGCCCCATCCCGTGCCACCTCCAGGCGGCGAAGTAGGCAGCCATGCAAGCGGCGGCCTGCACCCCGCCCAGCCTCAGGTAGGCCCGCTGGAGGAGCCGTCGATCCAGCAGGGTCGAGTCGCGCGGACGCGGGGCCCGCTTCATCAGCCCCGGCTCCGGTGGCTCGCCGCCGAGGGCGAGCGCCGGGACCATGTCGGTGCCGAGATCGACGGCGAGGATCTGCAGGATCGTCAGGGCGGGAGGGATCCGGAGCGCCGCCATCGCCAGGAAGGGCACCAGCTCCGGCACGTTGGAGGTCAAGATGTACGCGAGGAACTTCCGGACGTTCCGGAAGAGCGCCCTCCCCTCCTCGACCGCGGCGACGATCGACCCGAACTCGTCGTCGAGCAGCACGATGTCGGCGGCCTCGCGCGCGACGTCCGTCCCCGAGGCCCCCATCGCGATCCCCACGTTGGCGGCCCGCAGGGCGGGTGCGTCGTTCACCCCGTCGCCCGTCACCGCCACCACCTCGCCGAGCGACTGGTAGGCACGGACGAGCCGCAGCTTCTGGGCGGGGATCACGCGCGCGAAGATCGGCGCGGGGTCGCCGCGGAGCAGCTCCCGCAGCCCCTCGTCGGAGAGCGCCTCCAGCTCGGCGCCGGTGAGGGCCCGCCCCTCCTCGCCCACGAGCCCCGTCTCCCTGGCGATGGCGAGCGCGGTCACCGGCCCGTCCCCCGTCACCATGGCCACGCGGATGCCAGCCTCGCGGCAGGCGCGGATCGCGACGAGCCCGAGCAGCGTCAGGT
>JBAVTL010000717.1:0-2238 GCA_049696175.1 Anaeromyxobacteraceae bacterium | reverse complement strand
GGCGCAGCCTGCCGGCGCGCGGCCACGGCTCAAGCTGCTGGTGGTGGACGACGAGCCGCTGGTCGGCAGATCCCTCCAGCGGATCCTCTCCCGGGAGCACGACGTGGAGATCGCCGACCGCGCGCGGGCCGCGCTCGACCGGATCGCGGGAGGCGAGCGCTTCGACGCGGTCCTCTGCGACCTGATGATGCCGGACGTGTCCGGCATGGCCTTCTTCGACGAGGTGGCGATCCTTGATCCGGGGCTCCAGGGCCGGATCGTCTTCGTGACCGGCGGCGCCTTCACCGAGGCGGCGCGCGACTTCCTCGACCGCGTCGCGAACCTGCGCCTCGAGAAGCCCGTCGATCCGACCACGCTGCGCGAGACCGTCCGCGGGTTCACGCCGCGCACGCCGCGGTGATAGCTTCGCGGCGTGCCGGTCATCAGGCTCGTCGTCGAATATGAGGGGACCCGTTACGTCGGGTGGCAGGTGCAGCCCAACGGTCCCTCGATCCAGGCGGAGATCGAGCGCGCGCTCGCGACGCTCCGGAAGGCGCCGGTGCGCGTCACGGCGTCCGGGCGGACCGACGCCGGCGTCCACGCGCTCGCGCAGGTGGTCTCCTTCGAGGAGGCGTGCCCGCTCCCGATGAAGGCCTACTCGAAGGGGATGAACGCGCTCCTGCCGGCGGACATCGCGGTGCGGAGCGCGGGGCTCGCCCCGGAGGGCTTCGACGCGCGCCGCAGCGCGCTCGGCAAGCGCTACCGGTACCGGATCGAGAACGGGGGCACGCGCGCGCCGCTGACGCGGCTCGTCGCCTGGCAGCACTTCCGCCCCCTCGACGTCGCCGCGATGCACGCCGCCGCGTCGCGGCTCCTCGGCCGGCACGACTTCGCCGCCTTCCAGGCGTCCGACTGCCAGTGCGAGCACGCGGTGCGCGACCTGCGCCGGCTCGACGTCGTCGGCGAGAGCGGGGGGCGGATCGACTTCGTCGTCGAGGCGACCGCCTTCGTGAAGCACATGGTCCGCAACCTCGTCGGGACGCTGGTCGAGGTGGGGGTCGGCAAGCGGACCCCGGAGTCGATGGACGCGCTGCTCGCGTCGGGAGACCGGACGAAGGCGGGGCCGACCGCGCCGCCGCAGGGGCTGTGCCTGGAGGAGGTGTTCTACTGACCGTCGATCCCTGGCGCGGCGTCAGGGACCGGCGAGCCGGCGTGCCACTTCGGCCCAGTGCGCGCCGGTGACCCGATCGTTCGGCGTCACCCAGATCCGCGTCGCCCCGGCGGCGAGCGCGGCATCGAGCGCGGTCGCGAGCGCCTCCGGCCCCACCACCGCGCCCCCTTCGCTCCAGAGGCCGATCGAGAGGTCGAAGTGGCTCGCCGGGAAGCGCGCGGCGAGGTGGCGCGCGAGCGCGCCCGACGCCGCCGGCGGCAGGTGTTCGAGCGCGAAGTAGTCCCAGACCACGATCCGGTCCGCGTGGCGCAGGATCCGCTCGTAGTCCTGGCCGAAGTCCCGGCCCTCACGGGTGAAGTCCTTCCAGCTGGCCGCGACGTCTACGTAGAGCCGCTTCCCATGGCGCCGGACGCCTGCCGCCGCCCTGGCGACGAAGCGCTCGAAGAGCGCAGACTTCCACTCCCAGACCGCAGGGTCCTCGGTGTCGACGTGCCCCCGCGCGTCGCGCGGCCAGTCCCGGCGGCCGGTGCGCTGGCGGAAGGAGGCGAGGTCGGCGGCGCCGAAGGAGGTCTGCCCGTACGCGGCCTCCGTCACGTCGACGGCGTCGATGGGGTAGTTGGCGGCGAGGTACTCGATCATCTCCAACGCGCGCTGGCCGAACGCGCCGTCGGCCAGCTCGGCGAGCGAGACCTGCTCGGCGCTCGGCCGGCCCGCCGCGTCGACCGCGGCGCTCCCCGGGTGCGCCCGGATCCATGCGGGCGCGAAGAGATCCACGAAGGCGGCCACCTCGAGCCCCTCGGCGCGGAAGGCGCGGGCGGCCTCGCCGAGGAGGTCCAGCGAGGGCTCGCCGCGCTGGTGGTTCGCCCACGCGTCCTCGTGCCCACGCCAGCGGAAGTAGGTCCACTCGACGCGCCCTGCGCCGACGCCGATCGTCTCCGCGCGGCGGACCGATGGGAGCCGCTCGATCGACGTGATGGCGTCGCGCCAGTCGGGCCACGCGTCGAAGTGGGTCGAGAGCCCCAGCCGGAACGCGGGCCGCGGCATCGGCTGCACCCACTCCGCGAGGGTCCGGGGGCCGAGCCCCCCGC
>JBAVTL010000716.1:0-12833 GCA_049696175.1 Anaeromyxobacteraceae bacterium | reverse complement strand
ACCCGCTCGAGCGCGGGGAGCAGCTCCCGCCCGACGATGCGGCGGGCCTCGACGATGTCCCCGCGCCCGAAGGAGGCGACGGCGCGGTCGATCGCCGAGCCGTAGGCGACGCGGCGCTGGGCGAGGTCACCGTAGAGGGCGCGGATGTCCTCGGTGACGGCGCCGGCCTCGCCGGCCTTCACCACCTCGGCCGCCTTGCGCCGGATCTCGGCGATCTCCGCGAGCATGCCGGAGAGGCGGGAGACGTCCTCCTCCATCGCGGCCTCGCCGACGTGGACCCCCTGCTGCGCGGCGAGGTTCACGCCCTGGAAGCCGATCTGCGCCCCCTTCCAGCGCGCCTGCCCGACCTCGTCGAGCCCCGCCTTCACGACGGCCAGCTGCGACAGGGCGAAGAAGCCCACTCCAGTGAGCGAGCCGGTGACGATCAGGAACGCGAGGAAGAGACGGACACCGATGGGGAGGTTTCTCATGCACTGCTCCTGA
The DNA here is from genome assembly GCA_049696175.1 of Anaeromyxobacteraceae bacterium. Lineage (GTDB taxonomy): Bacteria > Myxococcota > Myxococcia > Myxococcales > Anaeromyxobacteraceae > DATIVK01. Next base: position 12,350 of record JBAVTL010000716.1, on the reverse strand, counting down.
TTGTGTGGGGCTCTTCGGCCGGGCGCCGCCCCCGTTCCAGATCCGTGCCAGGGTCACCGCCGAAGTCACCTTGGGTAAACAGGCGGCGCCCGGCGCGTAGAAGCGCAAAGGTGGCGCCCGCTTACCGTCGGCCCAGCGTTCGCCATCACCTGCGCACCCTTTGCGCGGAACACTCATGGTCGGGGGTCTGGAGCACCCGAGGGGGTCTGCGACCCATGACCGCAACTGAGATTCACCCCCCGTAAGGGGGCATAGTTACACCGGAATAAGCAGGAGTACCTATGGCGCCAGCGCTCTTCCGGACACCAGCCCACCTGCACCGAAGAGCAGCTTGCGCGCGCACTTCCAGCGCTTATTCATCCACCCACACGGAGGACACCATGAAGGAGCGGCTGATCCAGGACGTCGTGACCCCCACGCCGACGAGCGACGGCGCGGGCGTGCGGCTCAAGCGGTCGATCGCCACCGAGCGGCTCGACCACCTGGATCCGTTCTTCCTCTTCGACCACTTCGGCTCGGAGAACCGGGAGGACTACATCGCCGGCTTCCCGATGCACCCGCACCGCGGCATCGAGACCATCACCTACATGCTCGAAGGCAGCGTCGCCCACCGCGACAGCATGGGGAACCACGGCGTCGTCGGCCCGGGCGACGTCCAGTGGATGACCGCCGGGAGCGGCATCCTGCACGAGGAGATGCCGAAGGTCGGGCCGCGCCGGCTCGACGGCTTCCAGGTCTGGGTGAACCTCCCGGCGAAGCTCAAGATGACGATGCCGCGCTACCAGGACGTCCCCGCGGCGAAGATCCCGGAGTTGTACCGCGCGGATGGGTCGCGCGTCCGCGTCGTCGCGGGCGAGGTGGACGGCACCCTCGGCGCCGTCCGCGACATCTTCGCCGGCCCGAGCTACCTCGACGTCGCGCTCCCGGCGGACGGCACCTTCGAGCAGCCGGTGCCGGCCGGCCATACGGCCCTCCTCTACGTCTTCCAGGGCGAGGTGACCGTCGGCGGCGGGGACCCGTCCCACGGCAAGGCGGTCGAAGCCGTCAGGCTGGTGATCCTGAAGGACGGGGACGTCGTGCGGGTTCACGCCGGCGCGGCCCCCGCGCGCTTCCTGCTCCTCTCGGCGCAGCCGCTCAACGAGCCCTACGCGCGCTACGGTCCGTTCGTCATGAACACGAAGGACGAGGTCCGTCAGGCGCTCCAGGAGCTGCACGACGGCACCTTCATAAAGAACCACGCGTGACGCGGCCGGCGCCCCGCGTGCGCGGGCGCGACTTCGTTCGACCGAGGGGGGTACCGCCGGGGTCGCGGTAACTCCGGCGCTTGACCGCTGGCGCTGGAGTGCGAGCATCGGCTAAGAGGCTAGCCATGACATTCCTGATCCCCGTGGTCGTCGCCGCTGTGCTGGCTGGTGCGGATCCTGGATTCGACACGATCTACCTGCAGAACGGCGGTCGCATCCTGGGGACCATCGTCGAGGAGGACCCAGGCCGCGGCGTGACCATCCAGGTCCCCGGCGGAGAGGTCCGGACGCTGCCCCCGGGCGAGGTCTCCCGCGTCGAGTACCGGGACGGGACCGTGGGGGCGCTCGGCTCCCGCCGGGAGCCACCTCCCGCCCCGCCTGCGACGCCCTACGCACAGCCAGTCCCCGGCCCCACCGAGACCAGCCCGCTGCCTCCGCCAGCGCCGACGGGTCCGGGCTCGGGCCCGATGATGGGCCCGATGATGGGCGAGCCGGGCCCGATGGTGGGCTACGGGCCACCCGCTGCCCGGCCGCCGTCCGTCATCATGCTCGCCGGCAGCCTCGGCTTCGCCGCGCCCGGCGGCAGCGTCGAGCCGGGGCTCGCCATGTCCGACTTCACCTCGACGCAGTTCCTGCTAGGCCTTGAGGGCGGGCTGCGGCTCTCGCCAAGCTTCCTCCTGGGCGCCTACCTGGACCTGGGCTTCGGCGACTCGGGCACGGTGCTGCAGCAGTACTGCGCGGCGAACGGCACCACCTGCAGCACGATCGGGGTCAAGCTGGGGCTCATGGCCCGCTACGCCTTCACGCCGCTGGCGCCCCAGACCGCCTGGGTGGGGATCGGCACCGGCGTAGAGGTCCTGTCCTCCGCGCCGGACGACCCCAACTTCGACGGCCCGTCCTACAGCGGGCGCGAGCCGCTGCGGCTGTCGGTCGGCTACGACCTCCGCGGCCGCGGCCAGGTTGGCCTGGGGCTCTTCGCGACGGCCGGCTTCGACCGCTACACCGAGGTGGACGATGGGCCGGGTTCCTCCTACTCGCTCCCGTCCACCTCCAGTCACACATGGATCCAGGCCGGCGTCCGCCTCATCCTCTTCCCCTGAGCCGGAGGGGGATCGCGCGGGACGTGCGACTACCCCCTACACATCGCTCGCCTTCCGTTGGATAAAGGATCCATGGAAGAGTCGAAGCCGGCCGAGACCACCACCGCGGAGCCAGCCGCTCCGGCGTCCACGCCCCCCGTCCCACCGCGGAGCCATCGCCTCCGCAACGCCGCCATCGCCGTCGCGGGGATCTTCGTCGCGTGGACGGCGTTCGGCTTCCTCGTCGCGCCCTCGATCGTCCGGGACGTGCTCGTGAAGCAGGCCTCGGCGGCGCTCCGGCGCGACGCCGCTGTGGCGAAGGTCCGGGTGAACCCGCTCGCGCTCTCGGTGACCATCGAAGGGTTCTCGGTGAAGCACCGCGGCGGCGCGCCCTTCCTTGCCTGGGACTCACTCTACGTGCGGCTCTCGCCGCTGCGCCTCCTCCGTGGCGAGGTCGGGCTCGCGGAGATCCGGCTCGTCCGCCCTGCGATGGACGCAGGGCTCGACGCCAAGGGCGTCCTCACCTTCCAGGACCTGCTCGAAACGGAGGCGCCCGCAGCGGCCCCTGCCAAGGCGCCAGCGTCCGCGCCCGCGAAGGAGGCGGGCGGGATCGGCATCTCGATCGGCCGGCTCGCGATCGAGGAGGCGCGCGTGAGCTTCACGGACGCGACGCGCCACCCGGCGTTCGCCTCGACCCTCGGGCCGCTCACGATCCGGCTCGAGTCCTTCCGGACCAAGGGGGGCGGCGACAGCCCCTACACCTTCGCCGGCACCACCGACGCGGGCGAGTCCTTCAGCTGGACGGGGACCGTCCGGACCCAGCCGCTCCGCTCCGCGGGGAAGCTGGCGTTCGAGCGGATCGCGCTCCCCCGGTACACCGCCTACGCACAGGACGAGTACCCGATCGTCATCCGCGCGGGGCTGCTGGACTACGCGACCCAGTACGACCTGGAGTGGGGCACGACCCGGCGCGTCCTCAAGATCAGCGGCGGGAAGATGGCCATCGACGGGCTCGCGGTCGGACCGCGCGGCGGCGACGCCGACGTCCCCGTGAAGCTCCCGCGCATGGAGATGACGGGGATCGACGCGGACCTGCTGGCGAAGGACGCGAAGGTGGCCGAGTTCACCGTCCGCGGGGGGACGCTGCGGGTGCGCAAGGAGGCCGGCGGCCTCGAGCTGATGCGGATGATGCCGCCTCCCTCGGAGGGGACGTGGAAGTGGGCCGTGGGGGCCGTCCAGATCTCGGGCGCCACCATGCTGGTCGAGGACCGGACTCCGCCCCGCCCCGTGAGCCTCCCGCTCACCGACGTGCAGGTCCGGCTCGAACAGCTGAAGAAGGGGGCCGCCTCCTACTCGCCCCTGTCGCTGTCGCTCACCTGGAACGGCCGCGGCAAGCTGGCAGTGAAGGGGCCGATACAGCCGCTCGGCGACAAGGGGAAGCTGGAGATCGAGGCCACCGACCTCGACCTCACCCCGTTCGATCCCTACCTCGCGCCCGGCCTGAAGGCGCGGCTCGCCGGCGGGCGCGCCACCGCGAAGGCCAAGGTCAGCTACGACACGAGCGGCCCCGCGACGCGCTGGACGTACCAGGGCGACTTCAGCCTCGACGGGCTCGCGGTCGCGGAGGCGGGGAACGAGGAGCTGCTCCGCTGGCGCGCGCTCGAGCTCACGGGCATCGACGCCGCGTCCACGCCGCCGCGCGCCGCCGTGCGGCTCATCCGGCTCGTCGAGCCCCGGGCTAAGGTCTACAAGTGGGACGACGGGGCGACGAGCATCGCGCGCGTGCTGGGGCTGAAGCCCCCCGCCGAGGAGAAGGCGCCCGACGACGCGAAGCCGGAGGCCGACGCTACGCCCAAGGCTGCGCCCAGGCCGGCCGCCCGCCACGCCGGCCCCGAGTGGCGGACCTCGATCGGCGCGTTCCAACTCGTCAGGGGCCGCGCCTCCTTCGTCGACCGCTCGGTCACTCCGACCGCGGTGGTGAACATCACCGGCGCGGACGCCCGGGTGACGAGCCTCTCGTCCGACCCGAGGGTGAGGTCCACCGTGGACGTGAAGCTCGAGATGGAGGGGGCGTCGCCCGTCCGGATCGCGGGGACGCTCAACCCGCTCCAGAACGACGCCTACACCGACGTCACCGTCACGTCGCAGGGGGTGGACCTGTCGCCGCTCGGTCCGTACGCCGGCAAGTACCTCGGCTACGGGATCCAGAAGGGGAAGCTCGACCTCGATCTCCACTACAAGGTCGAGAACAGGACCCTCGCCTCGACGAACCTCGTGAAGATGAACCAGTTCACGCTCGGTGATGAGACGAAGAGCCCCGACGCGACCAAGCTGCCGGTGCGGCTCGCGCTCGCGCTGCTCCGGGATCCGAACGGCGTCATCCTCCTCGACCTGCCGGTCGAGGGGAAGCTGGACGACCCCGAGTTCCGCATCGGCAAGGTCGTCATCCGCACGCTCGTCAACATCGTCACGAAGCTCGTGACCTCCCCCTTCAGCGCGCTCGCGGCGCTCGCGGGGGGCGACAATGCGGACCTCTCGCTGGTGGACTTCGCCCCCGGAACCTCCGAGCTGCTCCCCGACTCGCAGCAGCGCTTCACCATGCTCGCGAAGTCGCTCGGCCAGCGGCCGGCGCTCGGGCTCGAGCTGGAGGGGGCTGCGGGGCCGGATGCGGACGGGCCCGCGCTTCGCCGCGCGGCGTTCGAGCGATCGCTGAAGCGCGCGAAGGCGGCGACGATGCGCCCCGCCCCTGCGTCCGAGGACGAGGTGAAGCTCTCCTCCGACGACCGCGTGCGGCTCGTGCGCGCCGCGTACGACGCCGCTTTCCCCGCGGCCGGGCGGAAGCCCGGCGAGGTCCCGCCCGCGCAGCTGGACATGGAGGAGCGGCTCGTCTCGGCGCAGCAGGTCTCCGCCGACGCCTACAGATCGCTCGCGGCGGAGCGCGCCCAGCGCGCCCGGGAGGCGCTCCTCGCCGCCGGGCTCGACCCGGCGCGCCTCTTCCTCGCGCAGGGAGGCGAGCGGGCGCTGAAGGAGAAGGGGGCCCGCGTCTACTTCACCGTGAGATGAACGAAGACGCTGCACCCAAAAGTGTTACCCCCGGTGGCCGCCATTGCCGTACATTGCCCCCTAATCGGCTTCGCGAGGGGCATGCCGCCCTGTGGCGTGAGGCGATTGGGAGATTGCTATGCGGCTTCGAATTGCTGCGATCGCGGCAGGGCTCGCCTTGGTGGGCCCTGCCCAGGCTGAGACCGCCAACTACAACGTGGAGCGGCTGCGGCTCGACCCCGCGGCGCTCGGATCGCTCGTCCTGGGTGGCGGCGAGGTCCAGCCCGAGAGCACCTTCCGGCTCTCCTTCGGGCTCCACTACGAGCGCGAGCCGCTCGCCACCGCGGACGACGGACACGCTCGCGGGCGTGGCCTCTTCCCCTGGCACGACGGCAACGGTGACATCGTCGAGGACCGGCTCACCGGTCACCTCACCGGCGTGTACGGCATCGTGAAGGGGCTCGAGTTCGGCTTCGAGCTGCCGATCATCGCCTCCCAGGGCGGCGCCTCCGGGCTCGACAACGCCGGCGTCGCGGCGCCGACGTTCGGGTTGAAGGTCGGCTCCTCCTCGCCCAGCCCGTTCGGCGCGGCGCTCTCCCTCAACGTCCAGCCCAAGTGGACCGGCTCCGTGGACTTCGGGGGCAACGACAGCTGGGCGTTCCTCCCCGGCGCTGGGGTCAGCTGGCGCGTCGGCAGCCAGATGTTCATCGCCAACGCGTCGATGCTGCTCCGCGAGAAGGCCGTCGATCTCGGGACCCAGAAGAACGGGAGCGAGGCGCAGGCGGGGCTCGGCTGGTCGCTGACCGACGGCGACCTCCGCTACGAGGTCACCGCCCGGGCGGCCTTCGAGCTCTCCGGCGTGGGCGAGAGCGCCGAGCTGCTCGGCGGCGTCCGCTACACGAAGGGCCCGGCCGAGTTCTTCGCGATCGCGGGCCCCGGCTTCATGGACCTCGCCGGCACGCCGACGTTCCGGGCGCTGCTCGGCGTCGCGTTCAACGGCGGCGCTCCGGCGGCCGCTCCCATCGTGGCGGCAGTGAAGGAAGTGGTCGCGCCCGTGAAGGTCGATCCGTGCGCCGCCGGCCAGAAGCACACGCCCGACCAGTGCCCGGCGCTCGACGACGACGGCGACGGCATCGCGAACGGCGACGACAAGTGCCCGACCGTGAAGGGGATCAAGGAGGAGCACGGCTGCCCGGCGAAGGACACCGACGGCGACGGCGTCCCCGACCACCTGGACAAGTGCCCGACCGTGAAGGGCGTCGCGTCGGAGAATGGCTGCCCGGTCCCCGACCGTGACGGCGACGGGATCCCCGACGCCGAGGACAAGTGCCCGGACCAGTCTGGCGTCGCCGCCGAGAAGGGCTGCCCGCCTGCGAAGGCGCAGATCAACGTCCAGACCGGCAAGATCGACATCAAGGAGAAGGTCTTCTTCGACGTCGGCAAGGCGACGATCCAGGCGCGCTCCAACGCCCTGCTCGACGACGTGGCAGCGCTGCTCGTCGCGAACAAGAACGTCGGTCCGGTGGAGGTCCAGGGGCACAGCGACAACACCGGCGCGGCGGACTTCAACCGGAAGCTCTCGCAGGAGCGCGCCGACTCGGTGAAGGCCTACCTCGTCGGGAAGGGCGTGGACGCGGGGCGGCTCGAGACGAAGGGCTACGGCCCGGATCAGCCCGCGCAGCCCAACACGACCGCCAAGGGGCGTGAAGCGAACCGCCGCGTGGAGTTCGTGATCAAGGGCGCCAAGTAGGCGATCGCAGCACCGCAGGTCGCGGGCCCGTCTCCGGTCAGACCGGGGGCGGGCCCGCTCCGTTTCCAGCTGCACCGCGCGGTGACACGCGCCGCCGGCACCTTCACGCCGCGGGCGCGCCGAGCGCCGCGAGATCGTCCGGGTCGAGGCTCAGCCGCTCGAAGCCGACCAGCTCGCGGAGCTGCGCTGCCGAGATCGCGCTCGCGATGGGGGCGATCACGGTGGGCTGCGCGAGGAGCCACGCGAGCGCGACCTGGGCCGGCGAAGCGCCATGACGGACCGCCACGGCACGCACCGCCTCCAGGACGGCCCAGCCGCGCGCGTTGCCGTAGCGCCCGAGCACGCTCGCGGCCCTGCCCGACGCGGGGGGCGGCTCGCCCTGCCGGTACTTGCCGGTCAGGAAGCCGGCCGCGAGCCCGTAGTACGGCGCGACCGAGAGCTGCTCGCGCCTGCAGAGCGCCTCCAGCTCGCCCTCGAACTCCGAGCGCTCGACGAGGTTGAAGTTGGGCTGGAGGATCTCGTAGCGCGCGAGCCGCTCGCGCCTCGCGACCTCGAGCGCCTCGGCGAGGCGGGCCGGTGAGAAGTTGCTGGCGCCAACCGCCCGCACCTTCCCTTCCCTGATCAGGGCGTCGAACGCGCGGACGGTCTCCTCGACTGGCGTCCGCGGGTCGTCCTTGTGCGCGTACAGGAGGTCGATCCGCTCGATCTGAAGGCGCCGGAGCGAGTCCTCCACCGCGCGGCGGATGTACGCACCGGAGAGCCCCTCGCCCGCGGGCATCGGCGAGCCGACCTTGGTGGCGATGACCACGGCCTCACGCGTCTTGCGCGCCTTCATCCACTTCCCGAGCAGCGTCTCGCTCTCTCCCCCCGTGTTCCCGGGGACCCAGCGTGAGTAGACGTCAGCCGTGTCGATGAAGTTGCCCCCCGCGGCGACGAACGCGTCCAGCACCTCGAAGGAGGCGCCCTCGCCGGCGGTCCAGCCGAAGACGTTCCCGCCGAGGCAGAGCGGAGAGACGCGGAGCGCGGAGTGGCCTATCGGCCGGCGGTCGGAGAGTGAGAGGGTGCTCATGGCCGTACTAGATGCGCACGCTGGCGGCCGGGCGCACGAAGATCCGCGTCGGATCCATCCTGCGGTCACGGAGGCTCACGGCGCCCCACACCCCATACGGGCCGCACGCTAGCGACCGTGACGGTGAGAGAATTGCGCCGCGCGTGTCGGCACCCCGCTCGACATTCGTGTGCGGGTTTGGTGTTCTAACAAGTCCAACCTTTGCATCTAAGGAGTCCCACATGAAGAAGCTCGTGATGGCGATGGCAGTGGCGATGGCGGCGGTCGCGGGGACGGGCTGCGTGTGCCCCGGCCAGGCGGCCAGGCAGAGCGCCGCGAAGCTCGAAGGCGACAAGATCACCGTCAGTGAGACCATCCGCTTCGAGACCGGCAAGGCCGCCATCGAGCCGGGGTCGACCCACGTCCTGGACGAGGTGGCGGACATCCTGAAGTCCAACCCCGGCATCAGCAAGATGACCATCGAGGGGCACACGGACTCGTCCGGCGACGCGGCGCTCAACAAGCAGCTCTCGCAGGAGCGCGCCGACGCGGTGAAGACCTACATCGTGGGCAAGGGGGTCGACGGTGGCCGCATGGACGCGAAGGGCTTCGGCGCCGAGCAGCCGATCGCGTCGAACGACACCGAGGACGGGCGCGCGACGAACCGCCGCGTGGCGTTCAAGGTCGTTCGCTGAGCCGGACCTCCGCGCTCTCTCGCGGCTGAAGTGACCGAGCCCCCGGCGGCCCTGTGGCCACCGGGGGCTCGCTACGTCTTGGGTGCGTGTGGCGCCTGCCAGATGCGAGTCACTCGACGCGGACGACGCGCACGCGCGCCGCCCCGCGCCGCACCATCCCGAGCGCCTCCGCGGCTGCCCTGGAGAGATCCACGACGCGCCCCTTCGTGTGGGGGCCCCGGTCGTTCACCCGCACCCGGACCGACCGCCCGGTGTCGACGTCGCTCACCTCGAGGAGGGCGCCGAACGGCTGGGTGCGGTGGGCGCAGGTGAGCTTGCGCCCGTCGTATCGTTCACCGTTCGCGGTCCGACGCCCCTCGAAGCGACCCGCGTAGAAGGCGGCGATCCCCTCCTCCGCGGGCGCGCCGCCGGCGAACGCCGGCAGCCACGCGGCGAGGAGGAGCGCGGCGACTCGGCGTGCTGGCGTCCGGGAGCGACCCACCGCGTCAGTCTCCCCGACCGGCGCGCTCTCGGGGGAAGAAATCAGCCCGAGGATCTCCGGGTGGACGCCGGCCCATGAGGACGGCAGGGGCTCTACTCCCGCCCCAGATCCTCGAACACGGCTGCGAGCCTGTCGAAGATGCCGGCTTCGTCCGGCTCGCGACGAAGGGGCAGGCCGAATCGCTGCCGGAGCCAATCCGTGTACGAGACAGCGAAGAACTCGTCCGGGTTCTCGAGCGCGTAGGCCTCGGCTACCCACCCGAGCTCGGCCGCCTCGCGGTGTAGCGCCTCTACTTGGGCGCGCAGCTCCGCGGCGAGATGGAAGAAGGCGAGGTGGGCGAGCTCGTGCGCGAACACGAGCGCGTGGTCCGAGACCACGTCGAGGAGCTCATCGATGCGGGCCACGGCCAGCCGCGGCGCGGCGAGTCCCCCGACGGCATCGAACGAGCGATGGTCGTCCGTGCGCTCCCGGTTCGCCAGGGAGAGCTCCGGCAGGTCGGTCGGACGCACGTCGATCGGGAGTAGGCGGATTCGGGCGCCCGCTGCGGCGATTGCGGTCAGCGCGCCCGCGAGCGGCGCCGCCGAGGCGCAGACCACGCGGCGCTCCAACGTGGTCAGGGCGGGGAAGTCTGGAACGATCACGCCCAGCCCCTCCGGTTCTGCGAGGTCCGGCAGCCCTTCGGCGGCCCGTCCCAACCCGTATCGGACGTGGTCCAGCACCGCACCCAGCCCCAGGAACGCAGCGAAGCATCGACCGTCCAGTGCCGCGGCCTGCTCGAACCGGTCGCGGGCACCATCGCCTCTGACGGGCGCCCCGCCGCGAGCAGGAGGCCGGCGTGGTTGTAGACGGGCTCGAGGCCGTTCGGGACAAGCTCCACGAGCTGAGCCGAGGCGACGAGTGCCGCCTCCAGATCGCCGCGCTCCGCCTCGACGATGGCCAGTCGTTCGATCGCGGCACGGCACTTCGGATCCAACTCTACCGCGTGCGCCAATGCAGTCCGGGCCGGGTCGAGCGCATCCTCGCGCCGGAAATGGTCCGCCAGGCCGCAAAGCGCCTGCGCACGGTCTAGCGCGCGCAGCGGCGCGAGGGCGGTGAACGCCGCGTCGATTCCGCCCGCCCCTTCCGCAGCCGCGATCGCCGATTTCACCGCAGCCCGGCGGCGGCCCCCGCCGAGGATCCCGTCCAGAAGCCCCAAGTTCCCCTCCAGCCGGGCAGACTTTCACGGACGACGAGGGGGACGCAAGCGGCAGGCGCGGCGACGTTCGCAGTCGCCTGGCGCAATGAATCCGCGCAGGCGGAACAGAAGCCCCGGGTGGAGGCAATGCCCTGACGACATCGGCTCGAATGTCGTTGAACTTGACGTGATGTCGCCCGGAAGTCCTCGGTGAAGCCACCCCCTAATGGCGCGCGTGCTCCTCAGCGCAAGCTAGTGCGTGATGACCGACTGACCCGTCACCTTCCGCGCGTCAGGATTCTTCTCGTCGGGACGAACGAGAGGATGTCCTCCAAGCAAGGCGTGCAGCAGTCGCCTGTTCACGTGCTCCCACGGCCCCTCCGGCCGGGCCGCACCCTCGATCAGGACTGTGTACACGCCCGGCTTGGCCAGGAGCATGCTTTGGAGCATCGACATGGATCGGTGCGCCATTCCTTCACCCCGAAACTCCGTGACGGCCTGCGCAAGCTGGCCGCCAGCGTCGTCCGTGACGGTCACCCGCTCCCAGCGCGGCTCCCTCACGCCATCCACCTCGTAGATGTTCACAACCACGAGCTTCCCGAGGACCGCAGGGAAGGAAGGTGCGAGCACGCTCTCCAGCATGTTGAACGCCGTGAGCCGCCCCGTGACGGCGTCCAAGGAGATTCCTTCCGCGAGAAGCGTCGCAACGTTTCGAAAAGCCATTAGATCGCCTGGTCCATCGGAACCGACTCGTTGGTCGGAACGTTCACCGTGGTGATGGAGTTGTCGACGAGGCGCGGCGGCAACTCACCCGTCTCCCAGACGTGCGTGACCTGCTCGAGCCGCGCAGGGCGCGCCGCCAGCAGCGTCAGGAGGGCCACGAGGGATGCGCTCGGCGTCTCCTTGCCGTGCTTCACCTTCGAAATGTAGCCGGCCGAGAGACCGAGATCTCGCTCTAGGTCGCGCTGGTTGAACGCGTCCCCGAGCACCTCGATCGCGTCTCGAGCCACCTTGCTGAGACGGTCTCCGGCGGCGCGGGCCAGGTCCGCATCGATCTTCTCCGCCGTCTTCCGGTCGATCCACTCCGTTCCGCAGTTCGAGCAAGTGGGAATCTCAAGGTTCGCCGACACGGGAAGCGACGGGAAGTGCTTCCACGGCGACGTGCGCCCTGCGACGGCCAGCGGAATGACCGCCCGCCTTCCGCATTCTCCGCAAAGCCTTGTCATGATCGTCTCCTCGTAAAGCGTATGGGCAAGGTGCCTCCAACGCGCCGCAACGGCTCGTCGGGCTTGTGGAGCGATGCCATCAAGACCAGGCCGCCGTCGTCATCCCTGTCCATGGTGAACTTCACGTACCAGGTCTCAAGCCCCTGAATCGCGAACGCCTCTTGCGTGCTCGACGAGATGGAAACCCCGTAGGAGTCGTGAGTGACGCCCTCGTATGTGCGCCTTCTCATGAAGTCGCCGTCACGAAGTTCCAGCAGGACCGCCTCGCTGAACTCGGTCATGCGCACGTAGCCACCAAGGTGCGGAATCAAGTCGGCCTTGAACGACGGCCCGCCGATCGAAACCCGTCTCCTTCGCGCCGCCTCGTGAACGTCCGCCAGCGGAAACGCCGGCCCCTCGCCTGTCTTCATAGTTTGGAGTGACTCCAAAACACAAGACGAAACGTGGGGTGCCCGAAACTCATGGCGAGCAAGGTACTTGGCGGGTGTTGGTTCCCGCGTAGCGCCGTGAACCACCGGCCCATCTGAACCGGTCTCGGCCCCCGCCGCCTCTGCGACGCCGGCGGCGGAGCGCGGTGATCGCGGGGGCTGGAAACTTTGCCACCGCGTGAC
>JBAVTL010000715.1:0-5038 GCA_049696175.1 Anaeromyxobacteraceae bacterium | reverse complement strand
GGGCCGCGCCGCGCGCTGGCGGCGAGCCAGCTCGTGCTCCAGGGGATCCAGGCCAGCGTCGAGGGGCTGCCCTACCGAAAGCTCCAGGGCACCTCGCACTGGATCATGCTCGACCAGCCCGGCGAGGTGAACGTCGAGCTGGACGCGCTGCTGCAGCAGGTGAAGTGAGCGGTCCGCGCCGGGGGCACGCTCCCCTCGATCACCCCGGCGGGTCGTGTATACTCCGCGCCTTTCCGCGCGCCCCAATCCTCGGAGGTGGCCGATGATCCAGATCTACGACACGACGCTCCGCGACGGCACTCAGCGCGAGGGGATCTCCCTCTCCTGCGAGGACAAGCTCCGGATCGCCAGGCGGCTCGACGAGCTGGGGGTCTCCTTCATCGAGGGCGGCTGGCCGGGATCGAACCCGAAGGACGTCGAGTTCTTCGACCGCGCGAAGGCGATGAAGTGGCAGCACGCCCTCATCGCCGCGTTCGGCTCCACCTGCCGCGTCGGCGGCAGCCCGGAGGACGACGCCAACATCAAGGCGCTCCTCGACTCTGGCGCGCCGGTCTGCACCGTGGTCGGCAAGACCTGGACGCTGCACGTCACCGAGGTGCTCCGGACGACCTTCGAGGAGAACCTCCGGATCATCGAGGCGAGCCTCGCGCACCTGAAGGCGCAGGGGCGCCGGGTGATCTACGACGCCGAGCACTTCTTCGACGGCTACCGCGCCGATCCGAAGTACGCGCTCGAGACGCTGCGGGCGGCGGTCCGTGGCGGCGCCGAGACGCTGGTCCTCTGCGACACCAACGGCGGCTCGATGCCCTGGCAGATCGCCGAGACGGTGCGGACGATCGCCGCCGAGCTGAAGCACCCGCTCGGCATCCACGCGCACAACGACAGCGAGACGGCGGTGGCCAACTCGCTCGCCGCCGCCGAGGCGGGCGCGATCCAGATCCAGGGGACTATCAACGGCTACGGCGAGCGGTGCGGCAACGCCAACCTCTGCTCCTGCATCCCGTCGCTGGAGCTGAAGCTCGGCAAGGAGTGCCTGCCCGCCGACAAGCTCCGGACCCTCTACGAGGTCTCGCACTACGTGGCCGAGATCGCGAACCTCCCGGCCGACGAGCACCAGCCGTACGTCGGCAAGTCCGCCTTCGCGCACAAGGGGGGCATCCACGTGGCCGCGATGCGGCGGAGCGCCGTCTCCTACCAGCACGTCGATCCGGAGCAGGTCGGCAACGAGATGCGGGTGGTGGTGAGCGAGCTCTCCGGCCGCGGCAACCTCCTGTCGAAGGCCGAGGAGTTCGGGCTCGACCCGAAGGCCGACGTCGGCAGGGTGCTCAACGAGATCAAGGCGCTCGAGGCGCGCGGCTTCTCCTTCGAGGCGGCGGAGGCGTCGGTGGCGCTGCTCATGAAGCGGCAGGAGCCCAACTACAAGCCCCCCTTCGACCTCGTCGACTTCCTCGTGAACGTCGAGCACCGGACCGGCCGCGGGATCTTCTCGGAGGCGATGGTCAAGGTGAAGGTGGACGGCGAGGTGCTCCACACCGCCGCCGAGGGTGACGGCCCGGTCGACGCGCTCGACGCGGCGCTGCGCAAGGCGCTCGCGCCCCGCTTCCCCGAGATCAAGGACGTGCGGCTCACCGACTTCAAGGTGCGCATCCTGGATCCGACGACCGGCACCGGCGCCATCACGCGCGTCCTCATCGACTTCCAGCGCGGGAACACGCACTGGAGCACCGTCGGCGCGAGCACCAACATCATCGAGGCGTCGTGGCGAGCGCTCGCCGACGCCATCGAGTACGGCCTGACGCTGGCCGTCTGACTCCACAACCAGACCCGAAGGAGACTAAGTTGAAGGCAAACATCGTCGTCCTCCCCGGCGACGGCATCGGTCCCGAGGTGACGACCGAGGCCGTGCGCGTCCTGCAGGTCATCGCCAAGAAGCGCGGCCACGACTTCACGTTCGCAGAGCGGCTGATGGGCGGGTGCTCCATCGACGCCCACGGCGTCGCGCTCACCGATGCGGTCCTGACCGAGTGCCAGAAGTCCAGCGCCGTGCTGCTCGGCGCCGTCGGCGGCCCGAAGTGGGACGACCCGAAGGCGAAGGTCCGGCCGGAGCAGGGGCTCCTCGGCCTGCGCAAGGGGCTGGGCGCGTTCGCGAACCTGAGGCCGGTGAAGGTCCACCCGGCCCTCATCGACGCGTCGCCCCTCAAGGCGGAGAAGCTCGAGGGCGTGGACATCATCGTCATCCGCGAGCTGACCGGCGGCCTCTACTTCGGCTTCCCGAAGGGGCGCGACGTGAAGGACGGGCGTGAGCGCGCCGTCGACACGCTCGAGTACTACGACTACGAGATCCGCCGCGTCGTCGAGCTGGCGTTCAAGATCGCGAAGGGGCGCAAGAAGAAGGTCACGAGCGTCGACAAGGCGAACGTCCTCGAGTCGTCGCGCCTCTGGCGGGAGATCGCCACCGAGACGGGCAAGCAGAACCCGGACGTGGCCGTCGACCACATGCTCGTGGACACGGCCGCGATGCGGCTCATCACGAGCCCGGCCAGCCTCGACGTGGTCGTCACCGAGAACATGTTCGGCGACGTCCTCACCGACGAGGCGTCGGTCCTCGCGGGCTCGATGGGGATGCTCCCGTCGGCCTCCATCGGCGCCGGCGGCCCCGGCCTCTACGAGCCGATCCACGGCTCCGCGCCGGACATCGCGGGCAAGGGGATCGCCAACCCCATCGGCACCATCCTCTCCGCGGCGCTGATGCTCCGCCACACGCTCGGCCTCGAGGCCGAGGCGGCGATGATCGAGAAGGCCGTCGACCTGACCATCACCGAGGGGGCGCGCACCGCCGACCTCGGCGGCAAGCTCTCGACCACGCAGATGGCCGACGAGATCCTGAAGCGGATCGCGTAGCCCGCCCGAACCTCCGCCGACCGGACCCCTCGCCGTGCAACCGACGGGGGGTCCGCCTATATCCGGCGGTATCATCCGGAGCGCGATGCCCGATCCCCAGCCGAGCAGCCAGCTGCAGCCCGCCCTCGCGCGACCGCCCGCCCGCTGGGTCAACCCCTGGCGCTGGGTGGTCCGCGCGCGGTGGGCGGTGCAGCTCGCCTACGTCGCCTTCCTCGTCGCGGTGGCGTTCCGGTTCGCCGCGTTCGTCGCCGCCGCGCTGGGCGATGGGCCGATCGCGGTGGCCCGGCCGCCCGCCGTGGAGGCCTTCCTCCCCATCGCGGCGCTGGTGGCCACCAAGCGCCTCCTGCTGACCGGCGCCTGGGACGAGATCCACCCGGCCGGCCTCACCATCTTCCTCGCGGCCATCGCGACGGCCCTCCTCGCCCGCAAGGCGTTCTGCTCCTGGGTCTGTCCGGTGGGGACGCTCTCCCGGGGGCTGGAGTGGGTCGGCACGAGGACGCTGTGGCGCCGCGGGTACCCCGCCGTTCCGCGCAGGCTGGACGTCGCGCTCGCGTCGGTGAAGTACCTGCTCCTCGCCTTCTTCCTCGGCACGGTCCTGACGATGCCGCTCGACGGGATCCTGGAGTTCATGCGGGGGCCGTACAACCTCGCGGCCGACGCGAAGATGCTCGGGTTCTTCCGCGACCTCTCGATCACGGGCGGAGCCGTCCTCGGCGCGCTCGCCCTGCTGTCGCTCGGGGTGAAGCACCTCTGGTGCCGCTACCTCTGCCCCTACGGCGCGCTCCTCGGCGTCGTGAGCTTCCTCTCCCCACTCTTCGTCCGGCGCGATCCGGAGACCTGCAACGACTGCCGCGCTTGCACGCGCGCCTGCCCGGTCGAGATCCCGGTCCACGCGCGCCTCCGCGTCCTCACCCCCGAGTGCACCGGCTGCATGTCCTGCGTCGCCGCGTGCACGGTGCCCGACTGCCTCGGCGTGACGCGCGTGGGAGCCCTGGCGTGGCCCGCCTGGCTCGTCCCGGCGGTGGCGCTCGCGACGATGCTCGGCGCCTGGATCGTGGCCCGCGCGACCGGCTCATGGGAGACGACCGTCGCGCCGGCGCTCTTCCGCTGGGCCTACCGGATCATGGGGGCAGGCTAGCGCTCCAGGTGATGACGTGCTCCGTGTCCCCGAGCGCCGGCTCCGTCGACTCGCACTGCACGTCCCGCGCCCCGACCACCTCCGCCATCGCGCAGTACATCCCCGCGAAGATCGCTGGCGGCAGGAGCGAGCCTGTGAAGACGACGCGCCCCCGCCCCCGCGACACCTCCGTCACCCTCCGCTCCCCGAACGCCACCAGGATCGACGGCCCGCTGCCGAGCCGCTCGAAGAGCTGCGCGGGATCGCCGCCGGACATGCTGACCATGGTCCGCCCGATCGTCGCGTCGCGGATCGCGAAGACCGCGCGGCGCCCGATCTCCCTGTAGAACCGCCCGGAGGTGACGCCACCGGGCGCGAGCTTCTCCAGCGCCTCCCCCAGCAGCTCGAGGAACTCCAGCGCGCTGACGGGCGAGAAGAGGGCCTTGTCCTGGAGCGGCCGCGCGAACCCCCCGCGCGTGGCCTCCTCCCCAGCCCGCTCGCGGACGTACTCAAGGACCTGCTGCACCAGCGCGCCGCGCACGACCTGATCGCTGGTCGCCAGCGCCTTCCTCATCTCCAGGTCCGCCCTGGCGTCCGCGAGCCTCATGCGGCAGAGGCTACACCAACGTCACGGCTCGTCCAGAAGGACGGGACCGGGTCGGCGCGGCTCGCGGCGGAGCGCGAGCGGCCTCGCGTGGGCGCGGGCGGCCCTCCGTGTATGATGCCGTCCGCGCGCCCCCTTCGCGGGACGGCGCGCTCACGACATGAGACTCACGCTCGGCTTCTCCCCCTGTCCCAACGACACGTTCATCTTCGACGCCCTCGTCAACGGCGGCATCGACACGGGCGGGCTCCGCTTCGACCCCGTGCTCGAGGACGTCCAGACGCTCAACGAGTGGGCGCGCGAGGGACGGCTCGACGTCAGCAAGATCAGCTACGGAGTGCTCCCGGCGGTCTCGAAGGACTACGTCGTCCTGAGCGCGGGCGGCGCGCTCGGACGGGGAGTCGGCCCCCTCCTCG
>JBAVTL010000714.1:0-2345 GCA_049696175.1 Anaeromyxobacteraceae bacterium | reverse complement strand
GTCGCGCAGCAGGTCCGCCGCCCGCCCCAGCGCGCGCTCGAAGCTCGGCTCGAGGCGGCGCAGGACGGGCACCAGCTGCAGCCTGATCGCGTTGCGCGCATACTTGGGAGAGGCGTTGCTCGGGTCCTCCATCCAGCGCAGCCCCTCGCCCTCGAGGAAGGCGATGACCTCCTCGCGCCTCACGTCGATCAGCGGCCGGACGATCGCGCCCCGGCGCGGCGGGATCGCCGAGAGTCCGCGCGCCCCAGCTCCCCGCAGCGCGCGCATGAGGAACGTCTCGGCCTGGTCGGTCAGCGTGTGACCCGTCGCGATCCGGGAGGCGCCATGCCGCGCCGCCGCCTCCCTGAGCGCCCTGTAGCGTGCGCGCCTCGCTGAGGCCTGGACGTTCCCAGGACCCACGGTCACGCGGATCGACTCGAACGGCACACCGAGCCGCGCGCAGGTCTCCAGCGCGCACCTGGCGTCGAGCTCGCCGCCCTGACGAAGGCCGTGGTCTACATGCAAGGCGACGACGTTCCCTATCCGGCCTGCGTCCCTCAGCGCGGCGAGAGAGGCGACAAGCGCGGTCGAGTCCGGCCCCGCGGAGAGGGCGACCAGGACGATCTCGTCACTTGCGATCAGGCGACGCCGCTCAACCGTCTGAGCCACGGTAGCGACGAAGCCCCTGACGGGACCGATTTGCTTTCGGTAGCGCACCCCTCACCCGAGTCTTACAGTTGGGACTGAAGGCAAGGAAGAGGCTTCGTCGAGAGGGAATGAATCGGTGGCGGGGGTGTTATCTCCAACGAGAAGCGGGGGCGATTCAGGACGGGCGATGCACTTGTGCGACATATTGCCATTCCCCCGTGACCATGGGATGTTGAGATCAGCTGGACGGGAGTTTTTGGCGGTACCATGACTTTGACGCGTTGGGCCTGGGGGTCCCCCCCCTCCCCCTCTGGGCCCACGGGGAGCTGGCAGCGATGCCAGCTCCTCTTTTTTTTGGGGTCCATGAAGTGAAGTGAAGTGTAGTGTGGTGGCGACGCAGCCGCGCAGGACGAAGCGCCTTGACCACGACGTACCTACCGTCGTATCAAGGGCGACGTTTCCACACACCTTTTTGGGAGCAGGAATGCCCGCAACCGACAAGCGCAAGCAGTCGCTCTACTTTCCCGAGGACATGCTGAACGAGATTCAGACGGAGGCGAACCGTCAGGACCGCTCGCTCTCCTGGATCGTGCAGCAGGCCTGGCGCATCGCGCGGGGCGAGATCATGCGGTTCCCGTCCGTGAATGACGTGCTCTCGGGCGCGGCGCGTCCGGACGAGCGCGAAGAGCGGGGAAGCTGATCCCCTCATAGCGTCCCGGCCATCCACGGTGACGACGAAGCCCGCACTCCTTATAGGAGTCGCGGGCTTCGTCGTCTTTTGACTCGGTCGAGGCTGGCCGGTAGGCTCCCCGCCTCACCCATGGTCCGGCACGCCTCCAGATGACAAAGCGCAAAGATCCCGCCCCCAGCACCATCTCCGACGACGACTTCCAGGAGGTCGAGGAGTTCGATCCCTACGCCCCGCCAGACGAGCTGGACGAGCCTTCGCCCCCCGCACGAGGGGGACGGAAGATGCGGCCTGCGAAAGCCGACACGGACGGCGAAGTGGAGCTCGACTTTGGCCCCGGCACCCCTCCCCCGCCGGCTCGCAACGGGATCCCCAAGATCGCGATCACGATCGCGGTCGTCGTCGTGGTCGCTATCGCGCTCCTCACCTACCGGTCGGTCTCGCGCCGAAAGGCCCTGCAGACGGCCGTCGCGCAGGCCGAGGTCGACCTCCGCCTCGACACCGCGGACGGCTACCGCAAGGCGGCTGAGATCCTGCAGACGTTCGCAGTCCAGGACCCGCTCGAGACAGGGAGCATGCGGGCTTACGCCCTTGGGATGCTGGCGCTCGACTACCGGGACGCCGCCGCCGCCGAGGAGGCCGAGGGGTTGCTGGTGAAGCCCGAGCGCGCGGAGCCCATCCCGCGCTGGGCCAACCTGGCGCGTGCCGCGCTCGCCCTCAGCAGGGGCGAGGCAGGGACCGCCATGACGGCCACGAGCCGGGTGCCGGGCGACGCCGTCGCCTCGACGCTGGAGGGACGGACCGCGCTCGCGGCTGGAAACCTCGAGGCTGCGATCGAACCCCTCCACTCCGCGGCGGCCGCCGAGCCTCCGCTGCCCGCGGCCCTCGCGCTCCACGGCGACGTCCTTCGACGCGCCAAGCGGGACGCGCCGGCGGCGCAGGCTGCATACAGCCGCGCGCTCGCCAACTCCGGGGAGCACGTCCACGCGCGCGCCGCCTTCGGCCTCGCGAAGCTTGCGCTCATGGGAAG
>JBAVTL010000713.1:0-4924 GCA_049696175.1 Anaeromyxobacteraceae bacterium | reverse complement strand
CGCGCAGCGCGTCGACGCCGGCGGAGGGCGGGCAGAGCGCGACCGTCTCCCCCTCGGCGAGCTGGCCGGAGAGGAGCGTCCCGGTCACGATCGTCCCGAACCCCTTCAGCGAGAAGGCGCGGTCGATGGGGAGCAGGAGGGGGCCGTCGGCGGGGCGCTCGGGGAGCTCGGCCACCGCGGCCGCGAGCGCGCTGCGGAGCGCGTCGAGCCCCTCGCCCGTGGCGGCGGAGACCGGGACGATCGGCGCGCCCTCGAGGAAGGTGTCCGCGGTCGCGGCGCGGATCTCCTGCTCGAGCAGCGGCAGCCAGTCGTCGCCGAGCCCCGGGAGCAGGTCGGACTTGGTCACCGCGACGAGGCCGCGGGGGACGCCGAGGAGGCGGCAGATGTCCAGGTGCTCGCGCGTCTGCGGCATGACCCCCTCGTCCGCGGCCACGACGAGGAGGACCAGGTCCACGCCGCCCGCGCCGGCGGCCATCGACTTCACGAACTTCTCGTGGCCGGGGACGTCGACGACGCCGGCCACCGTGCCGTCGGGGAGGGCGAGGTGGGCGAAGCCCAGCTCGATGGTGATGCCCCTGCGCTTCTCCTCGGAGAGCCGGTCGGTGTCGATGCCGGTGAGCGCGCGGACGAGCGCCGTCTTGCCGTGGTCGATGTGGCCCGCGGTGCCGATGACGAGCCGCTTCATCCCGAGGATCCTTCCCATCTTCCCGGCCAAGCCTCATTCCCCTCTCCCCCACCGGGGGAGAGGGTCAGGGCGAGGGGGCGGCGCCGCGGATTGGCCGCTCGGCCGAGCGGCCATCTCCCTCACCCTAGCCCTCTCCCTCAGGGAGGGAGAGGGGATGAACCCGATCACCATGAACTTCCCCCTCTCCCCCACCGGGGGAGAGGGTCAGGGTGAGGTGGCGATGCGCGGCGCCTACACCCCGGTCTCGGCCGGGTCCAGCGCGCCGTCCTCGCAGTCCTGCGCGTCGCCCTGGCCTGCGTCGGTCTGGTCGAGCTGGTAGTCCCAGCCGAAGAGGACGAGCTCGCTCGTCTCGACGGCGAAGTAGTCGGGGCGGGCGCCGCCGGGGCGGACGACGAGGGTGGCGCTCTTCACTTCCTTCGCGCCCGCCTTCTTGGCCTGGCGCCGCGCCTTCGTGAGGGTCGCGCCGGACTGGCAGACGTCGTCGACGACCAGGACTCGCTTCCCCTTGAGGTCGGGGAACTGCTCGGACGCCTCCGTGATGGGCGTGGCGTCCCGGCGGCGCGACTCCACGCGGACGGGGAAGAAGTCGGCGCCGAGGACCGAGGCGACGGCACTCCCGACGAAGACGCCGCCCTTCGCCACGCCGAGGACCGCGTCAGGCCGGAAGCGCTTCGAGATGCGGGTCGCGAGCTGACGGGAGATCTCGCCGAACTTCGCCCAGGTGATCTCGCGCATCGCCTTCTTGGGGGCGGACTTCATCCGGGCGGGTGCCTTGAGCCGCTGGAGCGCGTACGCGTCGGCGACGGCCATGCCGATGAACTGCTCCTGGTCGTGCTCCGCGGCGCGCCTCTTCGCGGCGCTGCGCGAAGCCTTGATCCGGACGGCGAGCTTCTTGATGGCGGCGACCGGCGAGCGCTTCTTCGAGGGCTTCTTCTTGGCGGGCGGAATGGCTCGCCTCCTGGGTTCGGGGCCGGGGGCGCCGGCGCAAGGTGGAGAGCTCGCAATCTACCACTCCAGGTGGCGATCGATCACGTCCCGGGCGCCGAAATCGGGCTCCGGGATCAGCCGCCCTGCGCCGCGAGCTTCCCCCGGATCTCGCGCAGCTCCGGCTCGTCGAGGACGTACCGCTTCTTGCAGAACTGGCAGTCGATGACCACCTGCCGCTCCGCCGCCAGGACCTCGTCGATCCCGGTGACCCCGAGGGCCGAGACGGCGGCCCGGGCCCGGCCGTGGTCGCAGCCGCAGCGGTACGCGACCTCCAGGTCGGCCATCAGCTCGAACCCCTCGCCGAGGACCGCCTCGATGACCGCCTGCGGGTGGGGATCCCGCGCCATCGCCTCGGCCAGCGCACCGGCCGAGACGCGGGCGCGCGCCGAGTCGATCTCCCGGTCGTCCCCGTCCGGGAGCCGCTGGACAAGCAGCCCCACCACGTCGCCGAGCGGCTCCTCGCCGTTCGGCAGGACGCAGAGGTCCAGGGCGGTCGCGACCTGCTCGCTGCTCGCGAACCAGCGGCGCAGGTCCGCGGGCAGGTCGAAGTCGGCGAGCTCGACGGTGCTCCGGTAGTAGCCCCCGTCGGCCATCGGGCGGAGGACCGTCAGGTGGCCGGTCCCGCCGAGCGCCGCGTGGGCGCCGCGCGCGGGATCGCCAGGGAATCCCACCTCCGCGTGGCGCACGTAGCCGCGCACGTTCCCCGAGGCGTCCGCGTCCACGAGGAAGCCGCCCACGGGGCCGTCGCACTCGAGCTGAAGGTTCGCGTGGGCGTCCTCCTGCTTCTGGAGCGCGGCGATCAGCACGCCGCCGGCGAGCCCCTGGGCGAAGAGGTGGGCGCTCGTCGGGTAGAGCCCGTGGAGCATGCGCCCGAGACGCGCCGTCTCGGTGACCCGCGCGAAGACGACGCGGATCCCGCGGGAGGGGTAGAGGCCTCGGCAGATGCGATCGGACATGGCGAGGGAATCTAACCGAGGACGCTCCGTATCGTCTCCCGGAGCGTCCTGCCCGGCGACCAGCCCAGCTCCCGCACGGCGCGGGAGCCGTCGACGGTGCAGGAGAACTGGAGGTGGTCCGCCTCGTCCGGAGGGAAGGCGGGGCACCGGCCGTCCTGTAGCCAGCGGAGCACCGGCCGCAGGAGGGGGTGGGGCACGGGGATGGGGTCGCGCCCCAGCTCGCGCAGGATCGTCGAGAGCGGCGCCTCGCCGGGGCCGACGACGTTGAAGACGCCGCGGACGCCGGGGCGGAGCGCCAACGCGAGCGCCCGGCAGACGTCCTCCTCGTGGATGAGCTGGAGCATGGGGTCGAAGCCGAGCGCCGTGAACGGGCGTGGGAGGCGGAGGTAGTCCGCCGGGGCGTTGCGGACCGTGGGGCCGACGACGTGCACGGGACGGAGGATCACCGCCTCGACCCCCGCGTGGCGCCAGAGGAAGGACTGCGCGTACATGTCGATCTCGACCAGGGCGCGCATGTCGCCGCGCCGCGCGGTGGCGAGCAGCGGCGTCTCCTCGGGCAGGAAGCTCGAGTTGTCGGGGGCGGGGCCGTAGACGTTGGCCGACGAGAGGACGATCACCTTCCGGACGCCGTGCCGCTCGCAGAGGTCGAGGATCCGCTTCGTCCCGACGACGTTGAGGTCGTGGAGCTCGGTCGAGGCGCGCTCGCGGTCGTGCACGATCCCCATGTGGACGAGCGCGTCCACGCGGCGCGCGGCGAAGGGCTCCTCGACCCGCGCCTTGCGCAGGTCCACCTGCCAGTGCTCGACGGCGATCCGCTCGTCTGGGAACGGGCGGTGGTCGATCCCGATCAGGTTGGCCGACGGGGCGAGGTGGCGCGCCAGCGCCCGGCCGAGGTTGCCGCAGATCCCGGTGACGGCGACCGTGAGCCGCTCCTCCGCGCGCGCGGGGCTCACCGGAAGATCCCCCGCCGCGCGGCCAGCCCCGTGGCGAGCAGCGCGGCCACGGCTGCGCGCACCCGGCCAACCTTCTCCTCGATCTCGGGGTCCTCCGCCTCCGGCGATCCCTCGAAGCGCATCGGCTCACCGAACCAGATCCGGTGACGCGCCGGCAGGGGGAACGGGATCAGCGTGGGCGTCAGCGGGAGGGCGGGCATCGAGAGGAGCCGCGCGAGCCCCGCCAGGTTCGCGAGCGACGGCGCCTGCTCCTCCGCCCCCACGAAGCCCACCGGCACGATCGGGACGCCCGACTCCAGCGCCTGCCGCATGAAGCCGCGGCCGAACTTCTGGAGCCGGTAGCGCTCGGACCACGGCTTGTTGAGCCCGCGCACCCCCTCGGGGAACGTGAGGATCACCTCGCCGGCGGCGAGCAGGCGGCGGCAGTTGTCGGGCGTGCCGACCACCTGCCCGAGCCGCGCCATCGTGGTCGAGAAGAACGGCAGGCTGGGGACCCAGCGCTCCACGAGGGCGCGCATCACGCGCGGCGGATCCCGCTCGACGAGCAGCGCCATGCCGATCATCGCGGCGTCGAACGGGAGCTGGCCGGAGTGGTTCCCGACGAGGAGCACGGGCCCCTCGGCCGGGATCCGCTCCACGCCGTGCACCTCGACGCGGAAGTACTTCTTGTAGAGCCAGAGGAGCGGCGCGATCGCGGCGAGCGCGTAGTCGAGGTCGAGGCCGTACGGATCGATCCCGTACTCGTTGCCCGGCGGCGAGAGCCCCGCGAGCCGGGCGCGAAGCTCCTCGCCTCCCAGCTCGTAGGTCCAGGCGCGGAACCGCTCCCTCAGCGCTGGCCCCAGGGACTCCATCGGATCTTCATCTATCACGGTCCTTTCCGCCCCGATCCCCCCGAGGGCGCCACTCCTTGAAGGGCGAGCGGAGCCGGTGTTACCGTCCGGTTTTTCAGCGATTACGTACGGCGCGACGATCAGGAGCGGAGCCGAACCACGCCATGAAGGTCAACTGCCCTCACTGCCGCGCCAACTACGAGATCGACGACCGCCGGATCCCCGCGTCGGGGTTGAACGTGAAGTGCCCGAAGTGCGCAAAGAGCTTCCCGGTGAGGCGAGAGCCAGAGCCGCCGCCGCCGCCGCCGGTCGAGGAGCCCTTCTCGTTCGACCCGCAGGAGGGATCCATCCCGCTCCCCGCGCCGGAGAACCCATTCGCGCTGCCGCCCCCCGAGTTCGTGGAGGAGCCCTTCGCGTTCGAGGGGCCGCAGGGTTCGATCGCGCTCCCCCCGCCGGAGAACCCCTTCGCGCTGCCGCCGCCGGCGGACGCGTCGAGCCCGTTCGAGCAGGGAC
>JBAVTL010000712.1:0-2660 GCA_049696175.1 Anaeromyxobacteraceae bacterium | reverse complement strand
CCTCGAGGAGGTCGTGCTCGGCCGGCAGGCCGCCCGCGGCGTCCGCGTAGCGCTCGACGCCCGCCAGCGCGAGGTCCGGGTCCGACGCGAGCCGGCAGAGGGCGATGACCTCCCCGGCGCCCGCGGGGTGGCGCTCCTGGAGCCGGGCGATCCGCTCGGGTGCCTCGGGGGCGCGGAAGTCGGCGGGGGGGAGGCCTGGGATCGCGTGCGTGGTGATCACTCCTCGTCGCCTTCGGCCGGGGCGCCGCGCCCGTTGCGCGAGAGCCCTAGCTGCTTGATCTTCTTGTGGAGGTTGGTCCGCTCCACGCCGAGCGCCTGCGACGCCTGCGTGACGTTCCAGTCGTGCTCCTCGAGCTTCTTGAGGATGTAGTCGCGCTCCACCAGCTCGCGCAGCTCGCGGAGCGGCACCTCCCCGTAGCGGGAGAGATCCGCGCCGCCGGCGGCCGCCGCCGGCGCGGCCGCCCTGGGCCCGACGTAGTCCGGGATGTCGGCGTCGGTGATCCGATCCCCGGACATGATGACCATCCGCTCGCAGACGTTCCGCAGCTCGCGCACGTTCCCGGGCCAGCGGTACAGGGCGAGCCGGTCCACCACGCCGGGCGCGACGAGCTTGGGGCGGAGCCCGTTCTCGCGGGCCGCGAGCAGGAAGAACCGCTCGGCGAGGACCGGGACGTCGCCGAGCCGCTCCCGCAGCGCGGGCGCGCGGAGCGGCACGACGTTGAGCCGGAAGTAGAGGTCCTCGCGGAAGTTCCCCTCCTTCACCTCGGCCTCGAGCTCCTTGTTGGTGGCGGTGACGACGCGGACGTCCACCCCGATCGCCTTCTCGCTCCCGACGCGCGTGATCTCGCCGGTCTGCAGGGCGCGCAGCACCTTGGCCTGCGCGGACAGGCTCATGTCGCCGATCTCGTCGAGGAAGAGGGTGCCGCCGTGCGCGACCTCGAACTGGCCACGGCGCCGGTTTGCGGCGCCGGAGAAGCTCCCCTTCTCGTGGCCGAAGAGCTCGCTCTCGATCAGCTCCGAGGGGATGGCGGCGCAGTTGACCTTCACGAACGGCCCGTCGGCGCGCCGCGAGAGCCGGTGGATCTCCTGCGCGACGAGCTCCTTGCCGGTCCCCGACTCGCCGAGGATCAGCACGCGGCCGGTCGTCGGGGCCACCTTGCCGATCTCCTCGCGCAGCCGCCGCATCGCGTCGCTGTCGCCGAGCATCTCGTCGGCGAAGCGCCGCTCGCGGGCCGAGAGGCTCTGCACGCGCTCCTCCAGGCTGCGGCGCGCGAGGGCGTTCCGGACCGAGACCAGGACGCGGTCGCGGTCCACCGGCTTCGCGAAGAAGTCGATCGCCCCGCGCTTGATCGCCTCCACCACGTCGTCCGTCTCGGCGTGGCCTGAGATCATGATCACCGGGAGGTCCCGCCGGAGCTCGCGCGCGCGGCCGAGCAGCGTGAGCCCGTCGGTGCCGGGGAGCCGGATGTCGAAGATCCCCACGTCGACGGGCTCCGCCTGCAGGGTCTCCAGCGCCTGCTCCGCCGACTCCGCCTCGACGACGGCGTAGCCCGCGCCCTCCAGCGTCTGCCTCAGCGTGCGGCGGATGTTCCTCTCGTCGTCGACGACGATGACGGTGCTCTTGGTCGGCTCCATTCGGCGCCATTCTACCCGATGGACTTGCCCGCGTGCCCGCGGCTGCGGGTATGCTCGTCGCAAGGCCGTCGCGGCGAGGCGTCGCGGTCATGGCCCCGCGGAGGCGCTGGATGTGGTTCCTGGGTGGCGTGCCGATCCTCGTCCTCGTCCTCGGGGCGGGGATCGTCGCGTTCGGCGCGGCCGTCTCGTGGATCGCGTTCCGCACCCGCGGGGCCTTCACCCTCGCGACGGCGCTGGCGTCCGTGACGCTCGGCGTGGGGGCGCTCGCGTGGTGGCGCGGGATCGTGGAGGAGAAGCCCCTCGCCTCCGTACCGTTCCAGATCGCGGCCGGGATCACGATCGGCGCGGGCCTCGTGATCGGTCTCGGTGAGCTGGCCCGGCACCGGCGGCCGCCGGAAGACGACGGGGGGTAGCGCGCCCCCTATCCCCGGCTCACCGCGAACGGCGAGAAGGCCTGCTGCACGGGCATGATCTCGATGGTGTTAACGTTGACGTGCGCCGGGCGCGTCGCGCACCAGAGCACCGTCTCGGCGATGTCCTCGCTCGAGAGCGGCTGCATCCCCTCGTAGACCTTGCCGGCGCGCGCCGCGTCGCCGTGGAACCTGACCACGGAGAACTCGGTCTCGACCATGCCGGGTTCGACGTTGGTGACGCGGACCCGGGTGCCGAGCAGGTCGGCCTTGAGGTTGAGCGAGAACTGCCGGACGAAGGCCTTGGTCGCGCCGTACACGTTGCCGCCGGGGTAGGGCCAGTTGCCGGCGACCGAGCCGACGTTCAACACGTGGCCGCGGTCGCGGGCCACCATCCCGGGGAGGAGGACGCGCGTGACGTGCACGAGCGCCCTGCAGTTGGTGTCGATCATCTGCTCCCAGTCGTCGAGGCTCGCCCGCTGGGCGGGCTCCAGGCCGAGCGCGAGCCCCGCGCTGTTGACCAGGAGGTCTACCTGCGCGAACGGGGGCGGCAGCGCGGCGAGCGCGCGCTCGACCGCAGCCTTGTCGCGGACGTCGAGGGGCAGGGGGTGGACG
>JBAVTL010000711.1:0-6651 GCA_049696175.1 Anaeromyxobacteraceae bacterium | reverse complement strand
TCGCCGCGATCCTCGGGACGGCGCTCTTCGGCGTCGCCGTGCTCGTCGCGACGTTCGCCGGGTTCGTGATCCTGCTCCGGCTCAGGCGCCCCCCGACCGACCGGACGATGCGCGTGGCGCGGCGGGTGCTCGTCGCCGCCGGCGTCCTCGGCGGGACCGGGCTCGCGGTCTTCGCCTGGGCGGTGACGCGCGGCTGAACCACCCTCCGCCAGCAGGTCGTTGAGAAGAAGAGGCGCCCCTCCCTTTGCGACAAAACAGCCTGCGCGCGTCGGCGTTGACGCGCCGCGGATCGCAGGCGCGCTGCGGCGGAACCTCAAGGCCTCGGCGGCCCTACCGCTGGCTACTTGTGTGGGATCATGAGCCCACCGGCCGCACGGCGAGGGGACCGCGCCTGACGCGAGAGCGACAGCGACAGCGACATCCCGAGCGCCGCTGCCACGCGCAGCAGCGTGTCCAGCGTCGGGTTCGCGTCGGGGTGCTCCACCTTCGCGACCGCCTGCTGGCTGACCCCGAGCTGCCGGGCGAGCGCGGCCTGGGAGAGCCCGGCGTCCTGACGAGCCCAGCGGAGCGCGAGGGTGAGCCCGAGGCGCGGCGGGATCGGGACCGCGATGAGCCGGCTACCGCGCGGCGGCCGCAGGCGCGGCGTCGGCCTCGGCGGCGCTTCGCCCTCCGCGAGCGCCATCTCGAGCCAACCCTGCAGCGCCTCTGCGGCCACCGGCGCGATCTCCTTGCCCTGCTCCACGAAGGTCTGGCAACCAGGGCAATCGGGAAACTCGGCCGTGACGAAGCGGCCCTCGCAGCGGACGATGCATGGAAAGGCGATCACGGGTTCCTCCCGAAGGCGACGCCG
The DNA here is from genome assembly GCA_049696175.1 of Anaeromyxobacteraceae bacterium. Lineage (GTDB taxonomy): Bacteria > Myxococcota > Myxococcia > Myxococcales > Anaeromyxobacteraceae > DATIVK01. The sequence goes on along the minus strand of JBAVTL010000711.1, from coordinate 5,801 downwards.
GCGGCCCGGCCGATGGCGGCGAGAGTCCCTCGCGGAAGCTCGCGCCGAGGATGCGGGACGGTCACGGTCCCAGGCCTCGAAGGGTGGCGAAAGTGATGGTGCGAGCCGCGAACCCGCGTCAACTGCCAGCCGTCGTCGAGAAGCGCGCGGATGACGTCCTCGGATGACCAGGGCACGATAACAACTCCGGGGTTGTGGCTCAACCCCCGAGCGAGGCGGCCGCCAGGCAGACGCGAGGTCCGCGGACTGGACGGATTCGACCGCGCAGGGGCTTCGGCACCAGCACGGTGCACGGCGCGTGCCCTCGCGCAGCCGCGCACAACCTGCTCAGGCTCTCGAGACTGCTTCCCGCGTAGCCACGGTCGCCCCCTCACCCTGCCCTCTCCCCCGGTGGGGGAGAGGGGGGATCTTCATGGACGCGCGCGCCGGCCGAACCACCGCCACGCCAGCACGAACGTGGCGGGCCCCAGGAGCACCCCCGCCCAGTCACGCGCGCTCCACCCGCCTCCAGTGAACAGGTGATCGAGAGTCCACACCGGCATCACAGGCGTCAGGATCAGCCATTCGGGAAACTCGCTGAAGGGGACGTCGGCGTGCCCTTCGGTGCCTGCAAAGAAGACCACGGTCATCACGAGCCCCGCCGCGAGGTAGCTGGCCACGATCCGGAAGACGACCTTGATGATCCGCTCCGGGGTGTCTTCCATCGGCACCCTCAGCGGCACTCGGGCGGCGCGAGCCCAGCGGCCGCCGCGTCCCGCGCGGCCTCCGCCGGAGTCCCCAACGAGGACGAGCGGCTGCGGGAAGCGCGCCGCCAGCTTGCGGAGCACGGGCTCCTTGTAGCCGGAGAGCGAGCCGGGCGTCCGAGCGAGGGCGGGACGAGCAGCGCGGGCTCGTCGGCCGCGGCCGGGGCGGCGACGGCGAGGAGGAGGAGGGCCAGGAGAGGTCGTCGCACCCCTACCCCTTCGCGTGCAGCAGCCGCTTCTCCTCGGCCCTCTCCGCCTTGGCGATCCGGGTCCGCTGCCTCACGGCCAGCGAGTAGAACCGCTCGCGCAGCGCCTGGGCCTCGTCGTCCGGCAGGTCGCCGTGGCGGCCGCGCTCGGCGACGCGGCGGTCCACCGCCCGCGCCAGCGTGATGGCCGCCGCGACCGAGACGTTGAAGGACTGGACGAAGCCGAGCATCGGGATGGTGAAGTTGGCGTCGGCGAGCGCCGCCGCCTCGTCCGAGACCCCCCGGTGCTCGTTGCCGAAGACGAGCGCGACCTTCGGCGCGAAGGAGAGGTCGGAGAGCCCGACCGAGTCCTTCCCGAGGTGCGTCGCGTAGATCCGGAAGCCCTCGGACTTCAGGTAGCCGAGGCACTCGGCCGCCGAGGACCAGCGCCGGACGTCGAGCCACTTGTCGGCGTTCTGGCTGATCTTCTTGTTCCGGTCGTATCGCTTCATCGGCCCCTCGATGGCGTGCAGGGCCTGGACCCCGAACGCCTCGCAGGTGCGGATCACCGCGTTGACGTTCTGCGGGTCGCAGAGCGCCTCCATGACGACCGTCAGGGTGCGGGTGCGGTGGGCGACGACCTCGTCGATGCGCGCCCTTCGCTCCGGCAGCAGGAAGTCCGGAGCGCCCAGCGGCGGGGTCATTTCACGTGCCGGGGCTTGCCGAGCCGCCGCCCGTGCCCCTCGCGATCGGGGCCGCCCGTGGAGAAGAGCGCCTTCCCGACGGCGTCGAGGAGCGGATCGAGCCCCTCGCCGGTGGCGGAGGAGATCAGGTGGACCTTCACCGTCTTCTTGCGCTTCGCGAGCGTCTTCGAGAACTTCTCGCCCGCTTCGCGCGCCTCCGGCACGTCGACCTTGGTCACCGCCACGATCTGCGGCTTCTTCGCGAGCTCCGGCGAGTAGAGGGCCAGCTCCTCGTTGATCGCCTTGAAGTCGGCGGCGGGGCTCCGCCCCGGCTCGGGGTTCGACCCCTCCACGAGGTGGACCAGCACCCGGCAGCGCTCCACGTGGCGCAGGAACTGGTGCCCGAGGCCCGCGCCGGCGTGGGCGCCGTCGATGAGCCCCGGGATGTCGGCGACCACGAAGCTGCGCCCGTCCCGCCACGCCACCACGCCGAGGTTTGGCGCGAGCGTCGTGAAGGGGTAGTCCGCGATCTTGGGGCGCGCGCGGCTGATGCGCGAGATGAGCGTCGACTTCCCCGCGTTCGGGTAGCCGACGATCCCGACGTCGGCGAGCAGCTTCAGCTCCAGCTGGAGGTCGCGCTCCTCGCCCGGCGTCCCGTCCTCGGCGTAGCGCGGCGCCTGGTTGGTCGACGTCGCGAAGTTCATGTTGCCGAGGCCGCCCCGCCCGCCCTTCGCGATCACGACGCGCTGGCCCGGCTCGGAGAGGTCGACGACCGGCTCGCCGGTCGCGGCGTCCTTCACGACGGTCCCCGGCGGGACGCGCAGCTCGAGGTGCGGCCCGTTCTGGCCGTTCATGTCGCTGCCGCGGCCGTGCTCGCCGCTCTTCGCCTTGTGGTCGTGGACGAAGCGGAAGTCGAGCAGCGTCAGGAGCTGCGGGTCGACGACCAGCGCCACGTCGCCGCCGTTACCGCCGTCGCCGCCCGCCGGACCGCCGCGCGGGATGAACTTCTCGCGCCGCCACGCCACGGCGCCGTTGCCGCCGTCGCCGGCCTTCACGTGGATGCGGACTTCGTCGACGAATTTCATCTCGCTCCAAAACACGAGCGCCGCGAGCCCCAGGGGGGCCGCGGCGCTCGGGTCGGCTTGACGCCGAAGGCTAGGCCTCGGGGACGACCGAGACGACGCGCCGATCGCCGCGGTGGCGCGAGTACTTCACCGTGCCGTCGATCTTCGCGAAGATGGTGTGGTCCTTCCCCAGCCCGACGTTCTGACCGGGGTGGAAGAGGGTGCCGATCTGGCGGACGATGATGTTGCCCGCCACGACCTTCTCGGAGCCGTAGATCTTCACGCCGCGGTGCTGGCCCGGAGAGTCGCGTCCGTTGCGGGAAGAGCCCTGTCCTTTTTTGTGAGCCATGTTCTGTCCTTCCTGTTCTGCCGGTCGAGCCGGGGCGCCCTTAGGCGCGCACCGTCTTGATCAGGACCTCGGTGTAGGGCTGGCGGTGACCGCGCTTCTTGGTCCAGCCCTCCTTCTTCTTGCGGAAGTGGATCACCTTCTTGTGCCGGCCCTGGGCGACGATCTCGCCCTCGACCGCCGCGCCACCGACCACGGGCGCGCCGATCTGGGCGGTGCCTTCACCGCCGAGCATCAGCACATCGAAGTTCACCTTGCCGCCAACGTCGCCCTCGAGCTTCTCGACCTTGAGCCGATCGCCCTGAGCCACGCGGTACTGCTTGCCGCCGGTCCGAATCACCGCGTACATCGCACGCTCCTCGAAATTCACTGGGGAGGTTATTGCCGACGCAGCCCGTTACCGCCTGAATAGTCGGGCGCGGCCGGCGTCCTCCGGAGGGGCGGTTCTATACGATCGCCCACCTACGGCTGTCAAGGAATCCCAAAGGCGGATCCCGGGTTAGGGGGATGCCTCCACATGTCCCGGTGCTAAGGTACACGCCATGAACAAACTGATCCTGCTCGCCCTCCTCGCCCCGACCCTCGCGTCGGCCCAGGTTCGGGCCTCCTTCTCTCTCGACCTCCCGGTCATCGTTCCCCAGCTCGTGGTCGTTCAGCCCGGAATCCAGGTGGTTCCGGACGTCGACTACGAGGTCTTCAACGCTGACGGCTACTACTGGACCCGGCACGAAGGCGGCTGGTACCGGTCCTCCAGCCCTCGCTCCGGTTGGGTCTACATGCCCCGCGGCGTCCCCCCCGGGCTCTCCCGCATGCCCCCTGGCAAGTACAAGCACTGGAAGGGTGGCGGGCGGCCAGGCTACGTCGCTCCCGCGGTCCAGGGCCCCCGCCCGATGTTCCGCACCGATGGACGCGGCGGCGATCGCTACGAGGGACGCCGCGAGCGTCACGATGATCGTCACGAGCGCCGTCACGACGACGATCGCGGCGGCCGCGGCAGGGGCCACGGCAAGCACGACTGATCTCAGCGTTAGGCCCCTCCCCCCCCACCGGGGGGAGCGGGCCAGCGGCGCGCGGGGGGGGGGCCGCTCGCGGGCCTCCTATCGCCTCCGCCCCCTGACGCTCTTCTCCTCCGTGGCGACGGGCTCAGCCTCGTGGAACCTTCGGTAGTCGATCCGCCGGCGGCCGTCTGGCAGCGCCTTCACGATCTCCCTGAACCGGAAGCTCCAGAGGATCTGCTCGGCCGGGTAGACGTGGCGCGCGTACATCACGCGCGTCAGCGCCTCGTCGTAACCGGAGAGGCTCACGATCAGCTCCGCCTCCGAGAGCTGGAGCTTCGTCGCGTCGCAGCCGTGCAGCGGGCTCTCCCGATCGATCGGGTGGCTCGCAGTCCACGCGTACGTGAAGAGCGCGGAGCCGCCGCGGGCGAGCGGCAGGTCGTGCGCGCGGCGGACGACCTCCCCCTTCTCGTCCGCCTCGTTCCAGACGAGGAGCGCGTTCACCTTGGCGTCGATGATGTTGCTCACCCGCTCGTTCGCCATCCTGAACATGAGCGCCGGCCCGTCGTCGCCCGGCGCGATCACGGCGACGCGGCTGAAGATGATCCGCGCCCGCAGGAGCGAGAACTTGGTGAGGATGATCCCGGCGCCGATCGCCACCTCGAGCCAGCGGATGAACCCCTCCACGCTCGCGACGACGCCTGAGAGCATCGTCCGGAGGGCGAGGGTCGGGTCGCGCCCCTCCACCGGCGCCCGGATCGCCTCCCGCAGCGCCGACGCGAACGCACCGCGGGTGGACGGCACGTCGCCGACGGCGAAGTCGATGGCCGCGAAGAGCCCCTCGGTCGCGAAGTAGACGACGCCGTAGACGACCAGCACGCGCCCCCACGAGCCTGTCACCAGCCAGTGGTAGAGGTCCTTGAGCGGCCTGCGGCGAAGGCCGACCTCGACGATCCCGCCGCGGGAGTGGCCGAAGACGCGGGTGGAGCCGAGGTTGGTCAACTCGCCTCGCCGGCGAGCGCGCGCAGCCCCTCGTCGTACGGGCGCCGGACGACGCCGCGCTCGGTGAAGATCGCAGTGACGAGCCTCTCCGGTGTGACGTCGAAGGCCGGGTACCGCGCGGAGACGCCCACCGGCGCGATCCGCTGCCCCGCGAAGACGAGCACCTCGTCGGAGGGGCGCTCCTCGATCGGGATCTCGCGGCCGCTCGGCGTCGTCAGGTCGACGGTGCTCCACGGGGCGGCGACGTAGAACGGGACGCCGTGGTGGCCTGCGAGGACGGCGAGCGAGTAGGTGCCGATCTTGTTGGCCACGTCGCCGTTGGCGGCGATCCGATCGGCCCCGACGACCACGCAGTCGACCTCGCCGCGCGCCATCAGCCAGCCGGCCATGCCGTCCGTCAGGACGGTGACCGGGATCCCGTCGCGGTGCAGCTCCCACGCGGTGAGCCGCGCGCCCTGCAGGAACGGGCGCGTCTCGTCGGCCAGGACCCGCACCGCCTTGCCCGCCTCGACCGCGGCGCGGACGACGCCGAGCGCCGTCCCGTACCCTGCGGTGGCGAGCGCCCCGGCGTTGCAGTGGGTGAGCAGGTTGGCGCTCTGCGGGATGAGCGCGGCCCCCAGCTGCCCGATCCGGCGGCAGCTGGCCTCGTCCTCGTCCCGGATGGCGTTCGCCTCCGCGAGGATCTCGGCGGCGGGGAGCCCGAGCCGGTGGCCCATGCGCCGGACCGCCCAGGCGAGGTTCACCGCGGTCGGCCGGGCGTTGGAGAGCCGCTCGGCGGCCTCG
>JBAVTL010000710.1:0-2453 GCA_049696175.1 Anaeromyxobacteraceae bacterium | reverse complement strand
GCGTCGCGGCGCTCGTGCGCCGCGGGCGGACCGCCCCCGACGGCGTCGAGGTGGTGCAGGGTGACCTCGCCTGCCTGCCGGCGCTGCGCGAGCTGGTGCGCGGGGCCGACGTCGTCCTCCACCTCGCCGCGGTCGGGGTCCAGGCCCGGAACCGTGACTGGGCGACCATGGTGGACGTCAACGTCGCCCAGCCACTGAAGCTCGCCGAGGCGGCGGTCGAGGCGGGCGCGGCCCGGCTCGTCACCGTCGGGACCTGCCTCGAGTACTACGGCCACGGGAAGCTCCCCGGCCACCTGGAGCCGAGGGACGCGCGCTGCACCGAGGAGGAGACGCTGGAGGCGGACGAGCCCTACGGGGCGGCCAAGGCGGCGGGCGGACTGCTGATCCGGTCCCGCGCCCGCAGCCTGGGGCTCTCGAGCTGGTACCTCCGCTTCGCGCCGATCTACGGGCCGGGGGACGACTCCCAGAAGGTCCTCCCCGCGGCGGTCCGCGCCGCCCGGGAGCGGCGCCCCTTCCCCATGACGGCCGGGGAGCAGGTGCGCGAGTGGCTCCACGTCTCCGACGCGGTCGCCGGGATCCTCTCCGCCGCGGTGACGCCGCCCCCGGATGGCGTGGACGTGGTGAACATCGGGACGGGCGAGGGCTTCACGTTGCGTGAGGTCGTGGGCAGGATCTTCGAGCTCGCCGGCGCGCCGCGCGACCTCGTCCAGGCCGGCGCCGTCCCCTACAGGCGCGGCGAGGCGCACCGACTGTTGATGTCCACCGAGAAGGCACGACGGCTCATCCCGACGTGGACGCCGCGCGTCGGGCTCGACGTGGGGCTCGCCGAGCTCGTCGCGCGCGGCGGCTGAGGAGGATCGGATGGCGGAGAAGTGGATCGTGACCGGCGGCTGCGGGTTCCTCGGGTCGAACCTCGCGGCCAGCCTGCTGGAGTCCGGGATCGACGTGGTCGTCCTCGACACGCTGGTGCGGCTCGGCGCTGACCAGAACCTGGCGTGGCTGCAGGCGAAGGCGCGCCAGCCGGGGTCGGGGAAGCTCGTCCACGTCCGGGCCGACACGCGGAGCCGGACCGACGTAGACGACGCGTTCGAGCGCCACGCCGGGGGCGTGACGGCGATCGCCCACCTCGCCGGGCAGGTGGCGATGACCACATCGATCGAGCGGCCGCGCAACGACTTCGAGGTGAACGCGCTGGGGGCGATCAACGTGCTGGAGGCGATCCGCCGCTTCGTCCCCGGCGCGCTCGCGATGTTCTCCTCCACCAACAAGGTGTACGGCGACCTCGCGTCGGTCCGGGCGGTGGAGGGGGAGACGCGCTGGACCCTCCCCGACCACCCGCGCGGCGTGGACGAGCGGGCCACGCTCGACTTCCAGAGCCCGTACGGCTGCTCCAAGGGGGCGGCGGACCAGTACTTCCTCGACTACCACCGGATCTTCGGGCTGCGGACCGTGGTGCTGCGCCACTCGTCGATCTACGGCGGCCGGCAGTACGCGACCTATGACCAGGGCTGGGTTGGCTGGTTCTGCGGCGAGGTGCTCCGGCAGAAGGCCGAGGCGGCGCGCGGCGGGCCGGTGAAGCCCTTCACGATCAGCGGCGACGGCAAGCAGGTGCGCGATCTGCTCCACGCGGACGACCTGATCGCCTGCTACCGCGCCATCGCCGCGAGGCCGGAGGCGGCGATCGGCAGGGCCTTCAATATCGGCGGCGGGATGGAGAACAGCCTCTCGCTCCTCGAACTCTTCGCGGAGCTCGGTCGGCTGACGGGGCAGTCGCCGGCCTTCGAGAAGCTCCCGTGGCGGGTGAGCGACCAGAAGGTCTTCGTCGCCGACACCGCCGCGGCCACCGCGGCCTTCGGCTGGAGGCCGACGGTCTCACGCGAGGAGGGGCTCCGCAGGATGCTCGAGTGGGTGGAGACGCTGCGCGGAGCGCGCTGAGTCAGCGCGCGCGCCTCGGGACCCAGACGGTGAGCGTCCCGAAGCCGGGCCGCTCCTCGTAGCCGCGCGCGATCGCGTCGAGGAGCGCCGCCGGCATGTACGTGGTGTCCTGCTTCAGGAAGACGACGAGATCGTAGTCGGCGTCGATCCAGCGGTGAACGAGGAGGGCCTCGGCGCTCTTGAGCGGCGGGTAGGTGACGCCGGGGTGCCACCAGGGCGGCTGGCCCGAAGGCGACGGGACCTGGAAGGCAGCGTAGGCCCACTGCATGCGGGGGCCGAACCAGGGCCGATGGGGCGCCGCCGCGGCGAGCAACCGCGCGAGCTCACCCTCTACGTCGACGAGGATCGGGCTGGCCTCCAACCGTGAGAAGAAGGGGGAGGCGAGCTTCCGTGGCGAGACCGACGGCTGGAAGAAGAGGGACGGGCCGATGATCTCGACCCGGTGGCGGAGGGCGCCCACGCCGAGCCCCGCCACGACCATCGTGGCGGCGAGCCCCCCGACCCACGCTCCCCACCAC
>JBAVTL010000709.1:0-3143 GCA_049696175.1 Anaeromyxobacteraceae bacterium | reverse complement strand
GCGCAGGCCACGACAGGAGCAGCACGCCCAGCGCGGAGAGGCCGAGGACGGTCAGCCCCATCCGGACGGGGAGGCGGTGTGCCGAGATGGCCGCGGCCACGGCCTCCTCGCGCGTGAGCGCGGCCGCGCGCGCTACGGCGCTCCTGCAGGTCCGCGTGAAGAGCCAGGCGGCGCCCGCGGAGAGGGCGAGCTCGACGGGGACGGCCCAGGTGAAGGCGACGCGGAGCGACGTGACCAGCTCGCTCCCTAGCGGACTCACACCACGGGTGACGTACCAACCCAGGAGAGCGGAGCCGAGGAACGCGAGGCTGATGTCTCGCATCAGGCGCAGGAATGGGGCCATCGCGCGTGGAGTCTAGATGATCGGTGAGGGGTCAGGAAAAAAGGGCCAAGCCCTTCCGGGAGCGACCATACATCGCACGTCACGCAACGCCGCGTATTGATGGGCGAATTCTTGGGCGGCTCCTTCCAACAGGGGGGCGAATGGGGATAAAACCCCGTGTGATCATAGGCTTGGATTGAAACGGCCCATGGGGTGTGCTACCCCTGCCGACCATGCGCATCAAGCGGCTCGATATCGTCGGGTTCAAGTCTTTCATGGACCGGACCACCGTCGTCTTCGACGACCGGGTGACGGGGGTCGTCGGGCCGAACGGCTGCGGAAAGTCGAACGTCGCGGACTCGATCCGCTGGGTCCTCGGCGAGCAGTCGGCGCGGCAGCTGCGTGGCCGCTCGATGGAGGACGTGATCTTCAACGGGTCGGAGTCGAAGCCACCGCTCTCGATGGCGGAGGTGATGCTCACCTTCGTCAACGACCGCCCGAGCGAGCTCCCCACCACGTTCCAGGGCTTCGGCGAGATCACGGTCGGGCGGCGCCTCTTCCGCACCGGCGAGTCGGAGTACGTCATCAACGGCGTCGCGGCGCGGCTGCTCGACGTCAACGAGATCTTCTTCGGCTCCGGCGTCGGCCGGACCGCCTACTCCATCATCGAGCAGGGGCGCATCGGACAGATCGTCTCCGCCCGCCCCGAGGACCGCCGCGCCATCATCGAGGAGGCGGCGGGCATCACGAAGTACAAGAAGCGGCGCGAGGCGGCCGAGCGGAAGATGGAGGCGACGCACCAGAACCTGACGCGCGTCGCCGACATCGTCCAGGAGCTGGGCAAGCAGCTCGAGAGCCTCAACCGCCAGGCCCGGCGCGCCGAGAAGTACAAGGCGATCAAGGCCGAGATCCGCGAGCTGGAGCTGCGCGCCGCCGCCGCGCGCTTCCTCGAGCTGACCGCCACCCGCCGCGCCGCCGAGGAGCGTCACGCCGTGCTGGCTCGCGAGGCGGGCGAGCTCTCCGCGCGGATCGTCGAGCTGGAGGCCGCGACCGAGGCCGACCGCGGCCGGCTCGCCGAGGGCGAGCTCCGCCTGCAGGAGCTGACGGCGCAGGAGCACGAGCTCGAGAGCGCCGCCCGCGTCAACGAGGTGTCGGTGGAGGCCGCCGCGCGCGAGCTGGAGCAGATCGCGGAGCGGACGCGCGCGCAGGCCGACGAGGTCGAGGCGCTCAAGGCCCAGGCCGAGGCCCTCTCGCAGGAGCGCGAGACGCTGGAGCGGCAGCGCGAGGAGCTCCAGGGGCTCGCCGGCGCCGACGACGGCCGCCTCTCGGAGTCCGAGGCGGCGCTGCGCGCGCTCGCCATCGAGCAGGGTCAGCTCCAGGCGGAGCTCGACCGGATCCGCGGCGAGGGCTCCGGCGCCCTCTCGCGCGCCGCGTCCGCGAAGACCGAGCTCGCCCAGGTCGAGCGCCAGCGGATCGACCTGCGCACCCGCCACCAGCGCAACCGGGCGGAGGTCGACGACCTCGCCCACCGCGCGACCCTCCTCGACGGCTCCCGCACGCAGCACGTCGAGAAGCTCGGCCAGACCCGCCAGCTCAAGCTGCGGCTCGAGGAGCAGCGCGGGGCGCAGGAGGAGCTGCTCGACCGGACCCGCTCCGAGTTCATCCAGAACGAGGCCAAGCTCATCACCCTGCGCGAGGAGCTGGCCGAGAAGCGCTCGCGCCTCAACAGCCTCCTCGAGATCGTCCGCAACTACGAGGGCTACGGCCGCGGCGTCCGCAGCCTGATGACGCGCGCCGGACAGGCCGAGTCGCGCGACCGCGGCATCTTCGGGCTGGTGGCCGACGTGGTCTCGGCGCCCTCCGAGTACGAGACCGCCGTGGAGGCGGTGCTGGGCGAGCGGCTCCAGTACGTCATCGTCGAGAGCCACTCCCAGGGGGTCGAGGCGATCGACTACCTGAAGACCGCCGCCGAGGGGCGCGCGTCGCTGATCCCGATGGCGCGCCTCGTCGACAGCGGGCTGCCGCCGCCCGAGATCGACAGGAACCACCCGGGCTTCGTCGCGGCCTGCCTCGACGTCGTCGCCTTCGACCCCTCTTACGACAAGGTCGCCCGCTTCCTGCTCGGCGACGCCGTGATCGTCCGCGACCTGCCGAGCGCGCTCGAGATCTGGCAGTCCTCGCCGCAGAAGCGGACCCTCGTCACGCTCGACGGCGAGGTGCTCGACCCGTGGGGCGTCGTCACCGGCGGACCGCTGGAGGGCGAGGGGCACGGCGCGCTGCAGCGGCGGCGCGAGGTGCAGGAGCTCCAGGAGATCGTCCGCGCCTTCGAGGCCGAGTTCGCCCTCGCGCAGGAGCGCCACCGCACGCTGCAGGCGCGGCTGCTCCAGCTCGAGGCGGCCCTCAAGTCGCTCGACAAGGACGGCCACGAGAAGGACCTGGCGCTGCGCGACCAGGAGAAGGACCTCGCGCGGCTCGGCGAGGAGCTGGAGCGGGTCGCCGAGCGGATCGGCCAGCTGGAGGCCGAGCGCGGCCAGCTGGACGACGCGCTCACCGCCCTCGCCCGCGAGGAGGAGGAGCACCGGCTCGGCGCGGCGACGGCCGAGGCGGAGCAGTCGCGCGTCGAGGAGCGGACCCAGGAGCTCAACGGCCGGGTCGAGGCGCTCAAGCAGCGCGGCGAGGGGCTCACCGCCGAGCTGCTGAACCTCAAGGTGAAGGTGGCCGCCGACGCCGAGCGGCGCGAGGCCATCGGGACCTCCCTCCGGCGCATCGAGGAGACGCGGCGCGAGGTGGACGAGCGCCGAGCCCGGATCTTCACCACCCT
>JBAVTL010000708.1:0-7479 GCA_049696175.1 Anaeromyxobacteraceae bacterium | reverse complement strand
CCTCCTACGGACCGGCGGGGCCGCGGCATCCCGCGGCGGCCCGGGCGGCATCCCGTCGAAGGTGGTCAGCTCGCTCCCTGGATCGGTGACCGCTGGCTCCTCCTCGGCGCCGCCGACGCGCGCGCTCTCGATGCGCGAGACGCGGTCCAGCTCCGCGACGATCTCGGGACGGAAGAGGCGTGCGAGGAGCCGCCGCAGCGCCGCCGCGTCGGCCGACGGGAGCCCAGGCCCCAGGTACGGGACGAGCGCGTCGCGCAGCTCGGAGGCCCACGCGAACCGATCCTCGGGCTCGCGCGCGAGCGCGCGCATCACCACGGCGTCCAGCCCGGGGAGCACGGACGGGTTGCGGACCGACGGCGGCGGCACCTCGGCCGTCCGGACCCGCTCGAGCAGCGCCAGCTCCGAGGGCCCGGTGAAGAGCTTCTCACCGGCGAGCATCTCCCAGAGGACGGTGCCGAGCGCGAAGACGTCGGCGCGCCGGTCCACGGGGAGGCCGCGCACGCCCTCCGGGGTCATGTAGCCCAGCTTCCCGCGGAGGAGGCGCCGCTCCCGATGGGCGCGGAAGGCGGCCTGCGCGATGCCGAAGTCGATGAGCCGGACCGATCCGTCCCACGCGAGGAGGACGTTGGCGGGTGAGACGTCGCAGTGGACCACCTGCAGGTCCTGCCCCCGCGCGTCGCACGCGCGGTGCGCCCAGTCGAGCGCGTCCGCGAGCCGGTGCGCGACGTGGACGGCCACGCTGACCGGCATCCGCTCGCCCGCGCGGCGCAGCCGCTTGTGGAGCGCGCGCAGGTCCTGCCCGGGCACGTACTCGAAGGCGATGAAGTAGCTCTCCCCCACCTTCCCGAGCTCGTGGATGGGGGCGATGCCCGGGTGGTCGAGGTGGGCGACGATCCGCGCCTCGTCGAGGAACATCCCCACGAACTCGCGGTCCTCCGCGAGCGTTGGGAGGATCCGCTTGACGGCGTAGAGCGCCCCGGCCGGCCCGTCCTTCGACGTCGCGAGGTACACCTCGGCCATCCCTCCGATGGCGAGGCGCTCGAGGAGGACGTACCTCCCGAACTGGATCGGGTTCGACATGGCGGCGGTGGGCCCTATGATACGCCCATGGCGACGACCTGCTACCGGTGCGGCGCGACGCTCGACTTCGATGGCCCCATCGGGCGACGCACGAGCTGCCCCGACTGTGACTTCGACCTCCACGCCTGCATCAACTGCCGCCACTACGACGAGGCCTCGGCCCGCTCCTGCCGGGAGCCGCACGCCGACAAGGTGGTGGACAAGGAGTCGTCGAACGCCTGCGACCTCTTCCAGCTCGGCGACGGTGCCTCGCGCCGGCGCGGCTCCGGGAAGGCGGCGAAGGACGCGCTCCACGCGCTCTTCGGCCAGCCGCCCGCGAAGGAGGAGGCCCCGCGGGACGCGCTGGAGGCGCTCTTCAGGAAGAAGTAGCAGGGCACGCGCGCGCGCTCACGCGGCGCCGGCCGCCCGACCCCTGTGTCCAAGCGCGGTCGCCCAGGCGATCCCCGCGACCCCCACGACGATCCCGGCCAGCCCGAGGACCGTCGGCAGCTCTCCGAGGAGCGGGAAGGCGAGGAGGTACTGGGCGAGCGGCGTCAGCTGCAGCCAGACGGCCGCCTCCCCGATCGTGAGCGTCCCGTAGGCCTCGCTCATGAGTACCTGCGCGCCGAAGGCCGCGAGCCCCATCAGCACGGCGAGCGCCCAGCTCCCGGCGCCGTGCGGCCACTGGCCGAGCGCGAACGGCAGCGCGATCGGCAGCCCGCCCAGGCAGAAGTAGAAGAAGATGGTCTGCGCGTTCTCCGTCGCGCGCATCGCGCGGATGACCACCGAGGAGAAGGCCGCGAAGAGCGCCGCGGCGGCGGCGAAGGCCTCCCCGTACCCGAGCCCGAGCGAGAGGCTGCCCCCGCCGAGGACCAGGACGACGCCGACGGTGGCGACGGCGAGCCCGAGCAGGAGGTGGATGGTGGGGCGCTCCTTGAAGGCCACGATCGCCATCGCCGTCGCGACGACGGGGAACAGGTTGTAGAGCATCCCCGCCTCGCCCGCCGGGATCCTCGCGAGCGCGAGGAAGTAGAGCACCACCACGATCCCGCCGGAGATCCCCCGCGTCCAGAGGAGCTTCAGGTCGCGCGGCCGGTGGAGCCCCGGCCGCAGCCGGAAGGCGACGAGGCTGATCGCGGCGCCGACGCCGAAGCGGACGACCGCCAGCTGCCCGGGCTGGAAGCCACCCTGGCCGCGCGAGAGCCGGCGCGCCAGCACCGCCATGAGGCCGAAGCAGGCGGCGGAGCCGAGGAGCTGGAGGCGCGCGAGCGCCTTCGGTGAAGGGCGTGCCATGTGCCTGGGCCTCGTGACGCGGTCGTACCACGACCTCCGGGGGAGGCACACGCGGCCCCCGCGGGCCCGCCCCAGCAATCGCCGGGGCGCCGCTGGCAAACATCGGCTCCCAGGGCTAAGAACACCCCCGCATGAGCGAGCCCGACTTCATCTCAATCCGGGGGGCGCGCGAGCACAACCTCAAGTCCGTAGATCTCGAGATCCCCAAGAAGCGGCTGGTCGTCTTCACGGGGGTCTCGGGCTCGGGCAAGAGCTCGCTCGCGTTCGACACCCTCTACGCGGAGGGGCAGCGCCGCTACGTCGAGTCGCTCTCCTCCTACGCGCGGCAGTTCCTCGGCCAGCTGGAGAAGCCCAGGTACGACACGCTGCGCGGCCTCTCGCCCACCATCTCGATCGAGCAGAAGGCGGCGTCGAACAACCCGCGCTCGACCGTGGGGACCATCACCGAGGTCCACGACTACCTGCGCGTCCTCTACGCGTCCATCGGCGTCCAGCACTGCACCGTCTGCGACCGGCCGGTCGGCAAGCAGACGGCCCAGCAGATCGTCGACGCCATCCTCGCGCTCCCCGCGGGCTCCCGGATCCTGGTGCTCGCGCCGATCGTCCAGAACCGCAAGGGCGAGTACCGCGACCTCTTCCAGGACCTCCAGAAGCGCGGCTTCGCCCGCGTGCGCGTGGACGGGATGCTCCACACGCTCGAGGAGCGGCTCTCGCTCGACAAGAAGCTGAAGCACGACATCGAGCTGGTGGTGGACCGGCTGGTGGTGAAGGACGGCATCCGGCAGCGGCTCAACGACTCGGTCGAGACGGCGCTGCGCGAGGGGAAGGGGACGCTCGTCGTCGCCGACGCCGACAAGGAGCAGAAGGTCGGGCCCGGGATCGACCCCGAGGCGTACAAGCGCCACGACCGCTTCTTCTCGGAGCAGAACGCCTGCCCGTACGACAACCTCTCGTTCGCGGAGCTGGCGCCGCAGCAGTTCTCCTTCAACAACCCGGTGGGCTCCTGCCCGGACTGCCAGGGGCTCGGGACGCGCCCGGAGATGGACCCGGACCTCATCGTCCCTGACCCTTCGCTCACCGTCCGCGAAGGGGCGGTCGAGCCCTGGGCGAGCGGAATGGATCGCGGCGAGGGCTGGACCTTCGAGTTCGTCGAGCACCTCTCGCGCTCGCTCGGGATCGACCTCGACACGCCCTGGCGCGAGCTCTCGAAGGCCCACCGCGACGTGATCCTGTTCGGGAACGCGGGCGGCCGCAGCCGGATCGAGTGGGAGGGGGTCGTCAACCAGCTCCTGCGCCGGTTCAAGCAGACCGGCTCCGAGATGATGCGCCGCCACTACATGCGCTACTTCTCGGACAAGCCCTGCCAGGCCTGCGGCGGTGAGCGGCTCCGCCCCGAGAGCCGCGCGGTCCGGATCCGCGGCGTCGGGATCGTGCAGCTGTCCCGCAAGACGATCGTCGAGGCGCACCGCTGGATCTCGACCCTCGGGCTGGAGGGGAACGAGGCGCGCATCGCTACCGAGGTGGTGAAGGAGATCGACAACCGGCTCAAGTTCCTGCTCGACGTCGGGCTCGGCTACCTGACGCTCGACCGCGGCGGCCCGTCGCTCTCCGGCGGCGAGAGCCAGCGGATCCGGCTCGCCTCCCAGATGGGCTCCGAGCTGACCGGCGTGATCTACATCCTCGACGAGCCCTCGATCGGCCTCCACCAGCGCGACAACGGCAAGCTGCTCGCGACGCTGAAGCGGCTCCGCGACGTGGGCAACTCCGTCATCGTGGTCGAGCACGACGAGGAGACGATGGAGGATGCCGACTGGATCGTCGACTTCGGTCCAGGCGCCGGCGAGCACGGCGGCGAGGTCGTGGCCGAGGGGACGCCGGCGCAGATCAAGGACATCCCGCGCTCCATCACCGGCGCCTACCTCTCCGGGCGGCGGGAGATCAGCGTCCCGGACGAGCGCCGCCGCGGGGACGGTGGCGCGATCACGGTCGTCGGCGCGACCGAGAACAACCTTAAGGACGTGACCGCCCGCTTCCCGCTCGGCGTCTTCACCGCGGTGACGGGCGTCTCCGGGGCGGGCAAGTCGACGCTGGTCAACGCCATCCTGAGGCCCGCGCTCTCCCGCGCCCTCCATGGCGCGCGCGAGGCGCCCGGGAAGCACCGCGAGATCCTCGGCGTCGAGTCGGTCGACAAGGTCATCGACATCAACCAGCAGCCCATCGGCAGGACCCCGCGCTCAAACCCCGCCACCTACACGAAGGTCTTCGACTTCGTCCGCGAGGTCTTCGCGCAGACGCCGGAGGCGCGCTCGGCGGGGTTCCAGCCGGGGCGCTTCAGCTTCAACGTCAAGGGCGGCCGCTGCGAGGCGTGCCAGGGCGACGGGATGAGGCTCGTCGAGATGCACTTCCTCGCCGACGTCCTGGTCCCCTGCGAGGTCTGCGGCGGCAAGCGGTTCAACGAGGCGACGCTGCGCGTCCGGTTCAAGGACAAGAACGTGGCCGACGTGCTGGACCTCTCGGTGTCCGAGGCCGCGGTCCTCTTCCAGAACCACAAGGAGATCGCCCGCGTCCTCCGCACGCTGGAGGACGTCGGGATGGGCTACGTGAAGCTCGGCCAGCCCTCCCCCACCCTCTCCGGCGGCGAGGCGCAGCGGATCAAGCTCTCCCGCGAGCTGGCGCGCGTCGGCACCGGGAGGACGGTCTACATCCTCGACGAGCCGACGACCGGCCTCCACTTCGAGGACGTGAAGCGGCTGCTCGTCGTGCTCGATCGGCTCGTCGAGGCCGGCAACACCGTCATCGTGATCGAGCACAACCTCGACGTCGTGAAGTGCGCCGACTGGATCATCGACGTCGGCCCCGAGGGCGGCGAGGAGGGCGGCCGGATCATCGCCGAGGGTACGCCCGAGGAGGTCGCACGCGTGAAGGCGAGCTACACGGGGCAGCACCTCGCACGGGTCCTCGAGCGCCACCGCGACCGGCGGAGGGCCGCGGGGGCCTGAGCGACGCTACGGCACCACGTACCGCGCCTCGAACGAGACGCTCCAGCCGGCGCGGTCCACCAGGAGGCAAGCGCCGCCGTGCGCCTCAGCGACCAGCCGGCACAGGTAGAGGCCGAGGCCGGCGTTGTGCCACTCGCGGCGCCCCTTGCTCACGTACTTCTCGAAGAGCTTGCCGCGCGCCTCGGACGGCACCGGCACGCCGGAGTTGCGCACGGCTAGCCGGATCCCGTCGCCGGTCCTCTCCGCCGCCAGCTCGATCCGGTCCGCCTCTCCGACGTGGCGGAGGGCGTTGGTGACCAGGTTCTCGAGGAGGCGGAGGGTGAGCTCGGGGTCGAGCGCCGCCGTGAGCCCCGCCGCCACCGAGACCTGGATGGTGACGCCGCGCTCGCGCGCGCGCGACCGGTAGGACTCGGCGACGCGCTCGAGGAGCAACGCGACCGGGGTCTGCTCCCGCCGGAGCGTCAGCCCTCCCCGCTCGAGCCGGTGGACGAGCAGGAGGTCGCCGATCAGCTTGGCGAGGCGGCGCCCCTCGTCCCCCACGAGCCGGAGGTCGGCGAGGACCTGCGGCGCCGCTCCCGCCTGCTGGAGCTGCGCCTCGGCGAGCGCTGCGTACTGGAGCAGCGTAGCGAGCGGGTTCTTGAGGTCGTGGACGATGGCCGCCGAGAGCTCCTCGGAGACCGTCCGCGCGTCGAGCAGCGCGTCCCGCTGCGCGGCCGCCTCCGCCTGCGCGGCGAGCGCCTCCTCGACGCGCCGCTGGGCGATCCAGGCGGCGTGCTGATCGGCCACCGTGGAGGACGCGAACCGCACCATCTTCAGCCCGGCCCAGGCGGCCACCCCCGCGAAGACCGCGATGGTGAAGCCGACGACGGCGAGATCATGGGAGTGGACCCCCGCGCGGCTGGTCGCCAGGAGCTGGCTCCCTAGGCCGGCCCCTCCCACCGCCAGCGCGGTCGCGAGCGGCAGCGTCATGGCGGCCGCCAGCACGAAGAGCTCGGTGAGCGCGACCATGAACGCCGCCGCTGCGATCGCCCCTTCCTGGACCACGCCGGGCTCCGTCAGGAACCAGCCACCCGCCGCCAGGCACGCGACGTCCAGCAGCGCAGCCGCGGCCGTCACGGCCGCCGGCCGCCAGCGCGCGCTCAGGAGCGCGAGCGCGCCCACCGCCCCCACGGCGAAGATCGCGTGGACGAGGAGCATCGGCAGGGCATGGCCGGCCGACACGGTCCACGACGCCGCGTGGAGGACGAGCGTCCCGGTCAGGAGCACGGCGCGCCCCCAGGCGACCGTCACCGCGTTCCTCGCGCGCGCCGCGCCGACCGCGTCCCTGGGGGAGGGGGCGCGCGGGACCGCCTGGAGCGACGTCTGGGTGTTCGCGACCATCCGCGCGTGTGAGGATCAGGCGCGACCCGGGCACGTGTCAACGCGGGCTGGCGTTTCGCGTTCGCCTCCAACACCTCGGACGGGTAGAGTCGCGGACGACGGTTTGACCCGGCGCGCCACCGTGCGCTACGAGTCGCGCGCGATGCCCGAGTACCGGAACCCAACCCCCACGGTCGACGTGGTGATCCTGCTCCCGGGCGACCGCGTCGTCCTGGTGGAGCGCCGGAACCCGCCTCCAGGCTGGGCCATGCCCGGCGGGTTCGTGGACGAAGGGGAGACCCTCGAGGCGGCCGCGGTCCGGGAGGCGAAGGAGGAGACCGGCCTCGACGTCAGGCTCGAGGAGCTCCTCTACGTGTACTCCGACCCCCGGCGCGATCCACGGAAGCACACCCTCTCCGCGGTCTTCGTCGGCCGCGCGGAGGGTGAGCCGGTGGGGGGCGACGACGCGGCGCAGGCCAGATCCTTCGCCTGGGACTCGTTCCCATCGCCGCTCGCCTTCGACCACGCCGAGATCCTCGCAGACGCGCGCCGCTTCCTCTTGACCGGAGTACGCCCACGCCCATGACCGCGACCGCCACGCTGGGCGCCGCCGAGAAGGCGGCGCTCCTCGGGATCGCCCGGGGAACAATCCTCAACCTCCTCGGAGCGGCCGCGCCGCCTCCCCTCCCGGTCTCCGGTCCCCTCGCCGAGCCGCGCGGCGCGTTCGTGACCCTGCACGTCCAGGGCGAGCTGCGGGGCTGCATCGGCA
>JBAVTL010000707.1:0-3443 GCA_049696175.1 Anaeromyxobacteraceae bacterium | reverse complement strand
CCCCACAGGAGCGCCCATCCCGTCCACCGCAGCCCGCGCCGGAGCGCTGCAGGCATGGCCGCGGGCGGGGGCACTAGAACGCCTCCCCCAGCGTCAGGTGCACCGACACGAGCGGCTCGTGGTGGACGCAGGGATAGGTCGAGGTGGGCTGCGCGGTGCAGGCGTCGCTGAGGACGGCGAGCCCGGGGGGCTCCGACGTGACCGCGAACGGGTTGGGCATGCGCGCCGCGACGTCGAGCCGGAGCGGCCCCACCGGCGTGCGGTAGCGCAGCCCGAGGCCGGCCGCGTACTGGAGCAGGGTCGGGTCGGCGGCGGTGAGCCACGCGAGGCCGTCGGAGCTCGGCCTGGAGACGTTGCCGGCGTCCAGGAAGAGGGCGAGCCCCAGCTTGCGGGTCGCGTCGAAGCGGAGCTCGATGGAGCCGTCCACCAGCCCGTTGCCGCCGACCGGCACGTACTCCCCGTCCTGCCGCTGCAGCGGCGAGAGGCGGCCTACGTAGTAGCCGCGCATCGAGAGCGGGCCGCCCCCGGTGAAGCGCGCCACGATGGGCGGCGGCGATGCCTCGGCCACCGGCACGAGCGCCCCGACCCGCCCCCTCGCCGCCAGGACCGCACGCCTCCCGAGCGGCACGAAGCCGCGGGCCTCGGGGAGGAAGCGCAGGTACTGGTAGCCGTACCCGCCGAGGCGAAAGCCCTCCTGCACCGACACCGCGAAGTAGGCCCCCTTGCGCGTCTCGATCGGATCGTCGCGCAGGTCGAGCGCGAACCGCTCCTCGACGTACGAGAGGACGCAGAGCCGTCCCGCGCAGCTGGCCAGCAGCGGCGCGCTGGTGACCGCCTGCGTCCCAGCGATCCCCTCGACCTCGTACGCCTCGACGGCGTAGGTCGGGACGAAGATGAAGCGGGGGCCGATCCGGGCCGGGAGGCCGACGCGCGCGCGCTCGGACCAGTAGGAGTAGGCCTCCTCGATGGACCGCTCGGCCTCGAGGCGCACGGTGGCGTCGACCGCCGACCCGAACGTCGCGGGCTGGAGGAGCTCGGTCCCCGCCAGCCCGACGAACCCCTCCTTCACCGGCGCGAAGGGCGAGGGGAGGAACGCCCAGCCCGCGCGACCGTCGGTGGCGAACCGGCGCAGGCCGCCGAGGAAGTTGCGATGGGTCCAGTTCCCGGCGACCCGCGCCTCCCAGCGGTTCTGCTGGAAGGCGATGCCGGGGCCGGCGCTGAGGCTGCGAAAGGGGGCCTCGGTCACCTGGACCTGGATCGGGACGTCGCCGCGCGCGGCGTCGGTGGGGCCGCGCACCACCCGCACGCCCCCGAACACCCCCATCTCGAAGACGCGCGCCTGCGCCACCCCGAGGAGCGACTCGTCGAACCAGTCGCCCGGATGGAGCGCCAGCTGCACCTTCCCGGCGATCCGCTCCGCCGGCACCACCACCGCGCCGACGATCTCGACGGCGCCGAACTTGAGCCGCGGCCCGGCCTCCACCGCATAGGTGACCTCCGCGATCCCCTCGTCGGGGACCACGAGCGCGGCCTGCGTCACCTTTGCGTCGCCCCACCCCGTGGCGTGCAGCGCGTCGGCGATGGCGGCGCGCGCGCGGTCGTAGCGCCGCTCGTCGAAGCGCTGGCCAGGCGCGATCGGGAGCCTCCGGACGCGCGCCTGCGCCTCGGGCGCCGCGTCGAGCCCCGTCACCGTGACCTTCCCGACGCTGATCGACGCACCCTCCTCGACGCGAAAGGTGATCCTGACGCGGCCGCGGCCGTCGGGGACGACCTCCACGTCGGCGACTCGCGCACGGTAGTACCCCCGCTCGCGATACCAGGCCTCGATGCGCAGCCGGTCCGTCTCGAGCGCGTCGCTGTCGAGCGGATGGCCCTCCCGCAGCAGGAGCCCCTCGGGGCGATGGGTGGCGAGCCGCTCCGCGAGCGCCTCCTCGTCGACCGAGCGCACCCCGTCGAAGCGGACCGCCGAGACGATCGGCGCGTCGCGCGTGCCGCGGGAGGTGAGGCAGCCGGCGGCGAAGAGGAGGAGGGCGACGAGGCGCGGCTTCATGGTGACCAGGGGATCATGCCATAGCGGTCGGGCGCCGCTCCGGCACGCCCCTCCCGTGCCCACCGCTCGCAGCGCGCGGAGGGTGCGTCCCGCGTCAGGCCGGCGACGAGAGCAGGAGCCGGATGTTCGCCCGCTCCCAGGCGAGCGCGCGCTCGAAGTCGTGCCACGATCGCTCGCGCCTCCGGAACTCCACGCCGTGCACGACCCGCCGCCCGTTGACCTCGCGCGCCGGGACCGCCTGGTGGAGCATCTCGTGGAACACGATGAAGGCCACGTAGAACTCGGGGACCTCGGGCCGGTCGAGCGAGGGGTGGATCCGGATCAGCCGTCCCTCCTCCAGGTAGACGCCGGTCTTCACGGTCCGCCGGCGGTCGCCGACCCGCACCGGCCCCCAGCCGATCCGCGCCTCGATCGCGCCGCCGAAGTGCGCTGCGTTGATCCGGTCGAAGATGGCCTGCAGGTCGTGGGCGCGCCCGCGCGGCTGGACGAGCGTGGACCGCGCCCCCGAGATCCGGTGCCGGTGACGCTTCACCCACCCGTCGATCCGCTGGCCCGCCTCGCGCCGGCTCCCCGCCATGCCGCGGCCGGAGTGGGCGAAGGCCGCGAGCGCCACGACGACCTCGTCCGGCGCGTCGAGGAACATGTGGTGGATGCGGTAGTGCACCTCGGGCCCCCGCCGCCGGAACGAGACCATGGTCGAGCGGTTGTCGTGGACGACGAGCCGCACGTCCTCCGACAGGAGCGCGGAGAGCGCGTCGGCCAGCCGTCGGGCGTGCGCCGCGCGCTCCGCCGGGGGCAGCCGTCGCGCGTCGAAGAGGTGGAGCTGACGATCGGCCGTCGGGGTCACGAGGCCGGGATCCTGAAGTCGGAGCAGCCCCGCGTCAAGGCGCCGGCGCCTCCTCCTCAGCGAGCAGCCGCTCCGTCCTGCGCGGCTCGACGCGCAGGGCGATGACCCGCTCCTGGCTGTACGTCACCGCCCCGGGTGCCGACCCCTTCGGCTTCCGCACGAACCGCGCGCGCGTCCAGGCCACGTCGCAGGTGGGCGCGCCGCGCGCGTCGCTGAAGTGGACCGCGAGGTGGGCGGCGTCGAGGAGCGTCTCCTGGTCCGGCGACTGCCCCTTCGCGACCCGGATGACGACGTGCGCGCCGGAGACGCCGCGAGCGTGGAGCCAGGCGTCGTTGCCGCGCGCGACCCGGAGCGTCAACGCGTCGTTCTCCGGCGCGCCGCGCCCGACGAGGATCGGGACGCTGGCGAGCGAGCGGAAGGTCCGGTACGGGAGCTGAGGCTCCTCACGCCGGCGGCGCGCGGCAGGCGCGCGCTGCGGCTTCGGTCCGGCGGAGATGGCGCGCGCCTCCCGCTCGAGCCGCGGCAGCGTCTCGATGGGCGCGGCGT
>JBAVTL010000706.1:0-2064 GCA_049696175.1 Anaeromyxobacteraceae bacterium | reverse complement strand
GACGAGCAGGGTCGGCCGCTCGGCCTCGACCAGCGCGAGCATGGCCTGGACGAACGCCGGGTCGCTCACGGCCGGAACCAGACGCAGCTCCCACGCCAGGGACCGCACGTCCCGGACGTCCGTCCCGACGACGCGCACGCTTCGCGCGGAGAGCCACGTCGCCGCAGCCCGCCCTGCCGGTCCGCCGACGCCCGTCACGAGCGCGGTCCGCGGCTCCGGCTCGTGGGCGCTCGATGTGAAGGTCATGGATCGGGGCTTAAGCACCGGTCCAGCGAGGAGCCAGCGATTGATTGCGCCACCGATGGGGGTGGCACGCTCCTCAGGGGTATCCGTGCTTCGAGGCGTACGCCGCGTAGCGGAGCTGGACCAACCCGCTGGGGTAAGCGTGGCTCGACGCGAGCCGCAGCGCCCTCCGCGGCAAGGCCCCCTGGAACAGCCGGATACCGTCGCCGAGCACGAGGGGGATGATCGAGAGGGTGAGCTCGTCCACGAGCCCCTCGCGCAGGAACTGCGAGATGACGGCACCGCCGTCGACGTAGACGCGCCGCGCCCCCTCGGCCTGCAGCGCCGCCAGGACCGCCGACGGCTCGCCGTCCAGGAAGGACTCGCCGTGCCTTCCTTCCGCCGGCCGGTGCGTCAGGACCACCACCCGCTTCCCCGCGTACGGCCACTCGTCGAACCGCAGCACGGTCTCCCACGTCAGCCGCCCCATCAGCAGCGTGTCGATCGAGGCGAAGAACGCGCCGAACCCGTAGTCCTCGCCGTCGAGCTGGACGGCGTCGAGCCACTTGATGCTGCCGTCGGGGAGCGCGATGAAGCCGTCGAGGCTCGTCGCGATGAAGACGGCGCAGTGCGGGCGGACCATCGCTCCTCCCCGGAGGCTCATCCCTGCTCGGCCTTCCGATATTCTGCGCCGACCATGGCCACGTCCCCAATGAGAAGGCAGGACAAGGAGATCAAGGACCCCGTTCAGGTCCGAGCGATCCTCGCCGAGGCGCTGTGCTGCAGGATGGCGATGGTCGACGGCGACCGCCCGTACGTCATCCCGGTCTCCTTCGTCCTGGACGGCGACGTCCTCTACGTCCACTCCGCGGATCACGGCCGCAAGCTGCGCATCCTCGCCAAGAACCCTCACGTCTGCTTCGAGGTGGACGCGGACGTGTCAGTCGCGCCCGCGAAGGCGCCGTGCGACGTAGGGATGCGCTTCCGGTCGGTGATCGGCTTCGGGCAGGTGACCTTCGTCGAGGATCCCGCCGAGAAGGCGCGCGTCCTGCGGCTCTTCATCGAGAAGTACACGCCGAAGATGAGCCACGAGATGCCGGACCACGAGCTCCGGAAGACGGTGGTGTGGCGCGTGGCGATCGCGCGGCTCACCGGCAAGCGGTCGGGACGCTGAGAAGGTCGGCATGGCCGGTCTCCGACGGGGCCGCCGGCGCGATCTGGGAATCCTTTCCCGTGTGCGTGACTCCACCGGATACGGAGGAAGCTCAAATGATCAACGAAGGCACCCTCGATCGTGGCATTCGCGTCGTCGTCGGACTCGCGGTCCTCTCCCTGGCATTCATCGGTCCCAGGACTCCGCTCGGTTATCTCGGCCTGGTGCCGCTCCTGACCGGGGCGATAGGGTTCTGCCCGGTCTACCGGCTCTTCGGGCTCAGCACCTGCCCGATGAAGCGGGTGTAGCCCTCCGCGGCGGCGCGGCTACGGTCCGGTCGTCGTGACCGGGCCACGAGATCGAGGAGAGGCTGCGAGGCCCGACCCATGAAGATCGCCCCTCTCCCCAATCCGTTGCTGACCATTGATCTCATCTCGCCCGGCCCCGCAGCGAGTTGACGCAGGTCGTCGCGTCTCCGCCGCCAGGCGCGTCTCCGCGCGAGAAGCAGCAACGAGGGAGAGGGGGCGGCGCACGCGCTCACGCAGCGTCGGCGACGGGCGAGGGCCGTCCCAGATGTGGTTCACTCACAGAAGACATTGACAGGCCTGGGGCCGGGTTGCCCGTCGCGGTCTCGACTGCTCCGTGAACGGCCGTCAGGCCGCACGCAGCCTGCGTTACGGCATGCTCGA
>JBAVTL010000705.1:0-3875 GCA_049696175.1 Anaeromyxobacteraceae bacterium | reverse complement strand
CTCGACGCGTCGCTGATGCGCGCCCAGGTCAGCCGGCACTTCGGCGCGGAGGTGCAGTACCGGGCGCCGTTCGGGAACAACGTCCTGCGGATGCCGCGGGGCATCGTCCAGCACCTCTGCTCCCCCGCGCACCTGTCGATCCTCCAGCGCCGCGACGTCGCCAGCTTCCTCGCCGACGTGCGCCGGTGGTCGCTCCTGGAGGAGGACCGCCGCAGGATGGACCAGCTGACGACCCTCGTGGAGGAGACCCAGGGCTTCCACCTGTTCGAGGCGATCGAGCGGGCGAAGCGAGAGCTCTCATCGGGCTCGAAGGCGACGATCGCCTTCTCGCACCCTGGCATCGAGGTGCGTGAGCCGGTGACGCGCGCCGGCTTCGAGGAGGCGAGCCGCAGGGAGGTGGACGCGATCCTGCGCTGCCTCGACGAGACCGTGCGGGCGGCCGGGGTGGAGCCCGCGGAGATCAGCGTCGTCTGCTGCACCGGCGGCACGGCGAAGGTCCCCCGGATCGCCGCCGAGATCCGCCGCAGGCTCCCGGCGGCGCGCATGGAGCAGTTCAAGGGGTTCCACTCCGTGGTGGAGGGGCTCGCGCGAGAGGCGCAGCGGCTGGCGCGCGGCTGAGCCGCTCAAGCGAGCCGACGAGGTCGGGCCGCGCGTCCAGCAGGGGGCGCAGCGGGTCCTCGCCGAGCCGCTGGAGGCGCGCCGGGACGGTCCGGATCGTGTAGCGGGCAGGGTCGAGCCGGCGGTCCACCTCGCTCCAGCGCAGCGGCGTCGAGACCGGCGCGCCGTCGCGCGGACGGACGCAGTACGCCGCGGCGACGGACCTCCCAGCGCCGTTCTGGAAGGCGTCGAGGTAGACGCGCCCTCCGCGATCCCCGATCCCGCGAGCGGTGGTGGCGATGTCGGCGTGCGCCGACTCGATCGCGCGGCAGAGGAGCGAGGCGAAGGTGCGTGCCTGCTCCTGCGTGAGCTGGCCGCCGGTCGGCACGAGCACGTGGAGCCCGCGCTGGCCGCTCGTCTTGGGGAAGGAGGGGAGGCCGAGGCTCTCGCAGAGCGCGTGGGCCGCGCGCGCCAGGGTGACCACGTTCGCGAAGGGCGCCTCCTTGGGATCCAGATCGAGGACCATCCAGTCGGGACGTTCCAGCGAGCCGGCGCGGCTCGCGAGGGCGTGGATCGGGATGGTGCCGAGGTTCACCACCCACAGCAGCCCGTCGACGTCGTCGAGCATGGCCAGCTCCAGCGCGCGGTCCGCCTGGTCGGAGCGAACGGTCACGGCGCGCATCCACGCCGGCCGTGCCAACGAGGTGTCCTTCTGGAAGAAGCTCTTCCCGTCGATGCCGTCCGGGAAGCGGGTGAGCACGACGGGCCGATCGCGGAGCAGCGGGAGCATCGCCGGCGCGAGAGCCCGGTAGTAGTCCGCCAGGTCACCTTTCGTGATCCGATCGCGCGGGAAGTAGATCTTGTCCGGGCTGGAGATCTCGATCAGCCTTGGCGCGCTCTCGGGGGCGGGGCGCCCCGCGGTGGAGGAGAGTGGAGTCGGGACCGCGTCGATCTCCGCGAGCCGCTTGTCGTCGCGAAGCCTGACGAAGACCGGCTGGCGCACCACCCCGTCGCGCGTCCAGGCCTTGAACCTGACCTCCACCACCAGCGCCGGCTCGACCCAGTGGTCCTTCCTCCCGTTGGGCAGCGCGGCCCCGCTGCACCGGGGGGCGCTCACCCCGTGGCCCGCCAGCCACGCGTGGAGCTGCGCGAGGAGCTGCTCGTCGAAGCCCGTCCCGACCCGGCCCGCATACTGGAGCCCCTCTGCGCCCCGCGCCGCGAGGTGAAGGGCGCCGAACCCGGTGCGCCCGGCTTCCGGCGAGGTGAAGCCCACGACGGCGAAGTCGCCGGTCCGATCGGTCCGCACCTTCAGCCAGGCCGCCGAGCGCCCTGCGTGGTACGGAGCATCTCCCCGCTTGCCGACGACCCCTTCGAGGCCGCGTGCCTCGACCTCCCGATAGAGCGCCTCGCCCTCCGTCTCGACGTGGTCGGCGAAGCGCACGGGGCCAAGGCGCGGCGCCAGCGCGGCCAGGACCGCCTTGCGCTGCACGAGCGGGAGCGGGCGCAGATCCAGTCCACCGGCGCCGAGGAGGTCGAAGGCGAAGAAGGTCGCTGGCCGGAGCACGGAGGCGGCGCCGACGGCGCTCCCTCGGCGCAGCCTTCCGCGCTCCTGGAGCGCCTGGAAGTCGGGGCGCCCAGCACCGTCGAGCACCACCAGCTCCCCGTCGATGACGGCCTCCTCGACGGGGAGCGCAGCCACCGCGCGCGCCACCTCGGGGAAGAGCGCGGTCGCGTCGCCTCCGCGCCGGTACCTCAGCGTCACGCGCGCGCCCGCCTTCCAGGCGAGGAGGCGGTAGCCATCGTACTTGAGCTCGAAGAGCCACCCCTCGGCGCGGAACGGCGCGTCGGCCGCCTGCGCGAGCATCGGCCCGGCCTCGTCTTGACGGAGCGCGCGGCGTGGCGCGCCCTCCTGCTCGGCGCGGGCGAGCGCAGCCGCGGCGGCCCCGAACGGCTCGGTGGTCCGGTTGGGGTCCCGCTTGTGGCGGTATCTGTCGAGCCGATCGGCCAGACGAAGCTCCGGCGGTGCTCTACGGCGCCCACTTCGTTATAGGCGCCGTATGCCCGCCCGCTCGTTCGCCACAGGCACCATCTCCTTCGGCCTCGTCTCCATCCCCGTCCGGCTCTTCCCCGCGG
Source organism: Anaeromyxobacteraceae bacterium (assembly GCA_049696175.1). Taxonomy (GTDB): domain Bacteria; phylum Myxococcota; class Myxococcia; order Myxococcales; family Anaeromyxobacteraceae; genus DATIVK01. Next base: position 1,145 of record JBAVTL010000705.1, on the reverse strand, counting down.
CGCAGCCCTCGTCGTCGATCACCTTCAACATGCTGCACAAGAGGGACGGCTCGCGGCTCAAGCAGCAGTACGTCTGCGCGAAGGACGGCCAGGTCGTCCCGCGCGAGGAGACGGTGAAGGGCTACGAGTTCGCGAAGGATCGGTACGTGACCTTCACCGCGGCGGAGCTGAAGGCGCTGGAGGAGATCGCCTCCCAGGCGATCGAGATCGCCGAGTTCGTTCCGGCGGCCGACGTGGACGCCGTCTACTTCGACAAGGCCTACTACCTCGGGCCGGACAAGGGCGGCGCGCGCGCCTACAAGCTCCTTGGCGAGGCGATGCGGCGGGCTGGGAAGGCGGCCCTCGGCCGCTACGCGGCGCGCGGGAAGCAGTACCTGGTGCTCATCCGCCCACTCGGCGACCGGCTCGTGATGCAGCAGCTCTTCTACGCGGACGAGGTCCGCCCGCCTGACGAGATCCCCGTCGACGACGCAGAGGTGAAGGAGCCGGAGCTCCAGCTGGCGCTTCAGCTCATCGCGCAGACCGCCTCCGTCGACGGCTTCCACCCGGAGCGGTACCGGGACGCGGTGAAGCAGCGGATGGAGGTCGCGATCGAGCGGAAGGTGGCCGGCCAGGAGATCCAGGTGGCGTCGCCGGAGCCACAGGCCCAGGTCATCGACCTCATGGAGGCGCTCAAGAAGAGCATCGGCAACCGTCAGCAGGCGGTCTCGTCTGCGTCAGAGTCGTCATCGTCGCCGGCTCCAGCAAGGAGGACCGCAGCGGGCGGGGGGAAGGGTGCGCCGAGGGCGCGACGCGAGGCGTCCTCCAGGGGGGCGTCCAGGGGGGCGTCGCGCAGGTAGGTCCTGCGCCGCATCGACCCACCAGGTGCTTGTGGGCGTAAAGGCCCCGCGGCATCGAAGTGGAAGCCCCTCTCCCCCGAACCTTCGCTGACCATTCATCACTTCGTCGGAATTCGGGAGAGGTAACGTGAGGTTCGCGCGGCGCGGTTGGGTACGGCGCGGAAGGGGGCCGTCGCGCGGTGCGTATCCCCGCGGCCGAACGTTTCCGAGTCAGAAGCAGCTCATCAGGGGGGAGCGACGCGGAGCGCGCGCGGGTGGCGTGACGCCTCTGAGTCGTCGGAGGTGATGGTCGCGTTCGCGCGGCGG
>JBAVTL010000704.1:0-4894 GCA_049696175.1 Anaeromyxobacteraceae bacterium | reverse complement strand
AGGTGGACGCGGGAGCCGACGTGGCCGGGGGCGAGGTCGAGCGCCTCCTGGAAGTGCGCCTTGGCGTCGGCGAGCCGCCCCTCGGCGAGGTCGAGGTCGCCAAGCTCGACCCTCGCCTCCAGGTCGGAGGAGTCGAGCTCGAGCGCCTTGGAGAGCGCGGTCCGCGCGTCGCCCGGCCGCCCGTCCCTCCGGAGGGCGACGGCGAGGTTGAACCAGCCCGGGACCGAGCGAGCGTCCCGGAAGACGAGGCCGCTCAGCACCGCGACCGCGTCGCGGCTCCGGCCGGCGCGGAGCAGCGTCTCGCCGAGCGCGAGCTCCGCGGGCGCGTAGCCCGGCTTGACGGCGAGCGCCCGCTGGAGGTCGCTGACCGCCTCGTCGACGTGCGCCTGGGCCGCGTGGAGCTGCCCGAGGGCGAGCCAGGCGGCAGCGAACTTCGGATCGATCGCGAGCGCCTTGCGCCAGGCCTTCTCGGCGGCGGTGGGCTTCTGGACCGACTCGTCGAGCTTGCCGAGCGCGAGCCAGCCGGCGGTGAAGTCGGGGCGCTGCGCGAGCGCCTTCCCGAAGGCGGCCCGCGCGGCGGCGTCGTCGCCGGCCCCCTTGTCCAGCTGGCCGATGGCGAGCCAGGCCTCCGGGTAGCTCCCCTTCGCCGCGTCGATGGCCGCGTGGTAGGCGCGCCGTGCGTCGTCCTTGCGGCCGTCCTTCTCGGCCACGCTCGCGGCGAGGAAGTGAGCCTCCGCGTCGCCGGGTGCGTCGGCGACGAGCCGCTCGGCGTCTCGGCGGGCCCGCGTGAAGTCGCGGGCAGCGAGCGCGATCTGGACGGCCCGGCGGCGGGCCTGCCTGTGCGAGGGGGAGAGCCGCAGGGTCCGGTCGTACGCCTCGAGCGCCCCTGCCTTGTCGCCGGTCCGCTCGTAAGCGTGCCCGAGCGCGTACCAGACCGCGGGCAGGTCCGGCGCGAGGTCGACCGTCCGCTTCAGGATCCCGAGGGCGACGACCTCGTCCTCGTCCCGGTCGGTGGACTGCCAGGCGTGCGCGATCCCGAGCCGGACGCCAGCACGCGCGGGGGAGAACTCGATGGCGCGCTCGAACGCCCGGGAGGCCTCGGGGCGTTGGTTCGACGCGAGGAGGGCCCAGCCGAGCGCGACCCAGGCGCGGGAGCGCTCCTCGTTGGAGCCAGCGCCGGTCGCGTCCCGGAGCAGCGCCACGGCCTCGGCGACCTCGCCGCGGCGGCGCAGCGCGTTGCCGAGCGAGATCTTAGCCTGGACGTAGCTGGGGCGGAGGGCCAGGGCGCGCCGGAAGTCGCGCTCGGCGCCTGCGTCGTCGTCTAGATCGCGGCGGGCGTTCCCGAGCCGCATCGCCGAGCGGGCCGTGGGGCGGAGCTGGTCGGCCTTCTCGAGGTACGGGAGCGCCTGCTCCGGCTTCTTCGCGAGGAGGAGCCGGTAGCCGAGCTCGCCGAGCAGCTCGGGCGAGTCCGGGTGCTCCGCGAGGGCGCGCTGGTAGAGCGGCACGGCCTCGTCGGCGTGGCCGCGCCGCGCCGCCTTCCGCGCCTGGGCCTGGAGGGCCGAGATGGGGGAGCCCACCGGATCCGCGCCTTCGCCGGCCCCGGGGCCGGCCTCGTCGTCGTCGGGGAACTGCTGCTCGTTCTGGATGTCGACGCGGATCGTCTCGTTGCCGCGCCGCTTCGCGTACTCCTGGAGGAACTGGGCGCCGACGATGAGGACCGCCATCACGGTGAGCATCGGCCAGAGCCGGTCGAGGACGAGCCGGCTCACGAGCGCCCTCCCGCGCGCGCGACGGCGGGGCCGAGCCCGGCCCCGTTGATGTTCTGGATCTCGAGGCCGGGGCGCGCGTTGATCTCGAGCACCAGCGGGCCGCGCTCCACGTCGACCACCACGTCGATCCCGAGGTAGCCGAGCGGCACCGCGCCTGCGGCGCGCCGCGCGACCGCGAGCACCTCGCCCCAGCGCGGGACCTGCAGCCCCACGAGCGGTGCGCCCGACTCGGGGTGGCGCTCGATGGCCTTGCCGTGGTGGACCGCGCGCGTGGTGCGTCCGGTCTCGAGATCGAGCGCGATGCCGAGGCCGCCCTGGTGGAGGTTGGCCTTCCCGCCCGACTCGGCGGTCGGGACCCGGATCATCGACATGACTGGCACCTGGTGGAGCGTGATGATCCGGACGTCGCAGAGCCCATCGGGCCAGAGGGTGGCGAAGAGCGGGTCCGGCACTACGCGCCGCTCCACGAAGGCGCGGTCCTCCAGCTGGTTCGAGTGGACGCCGAAGACGATGTCCGCGAGGTGGCGCTGGAGCTGTAGCGGCGTGACGAGCTGCCCTCCGGCCTTGCGCCATCCGTCGGCCGCAGCGTCCCACTCGCCCACCACCAGGATCCCGCCGCCGCCCGAGCCGTTCGCCGGCTTCACGACGAAGCCCCCCTTGCCGCGCAGCCCCTCGACGACGCCGGTCACGGCGAAGAGGCCGTCGCAGACCGCCATGGTGTCGGGCGCGGGGACGCCCGCGCGCGCGAAGCACTCCTTCGCGAGCAGCTTGTCGTCCGCGTACGGATAGTGGTGGCGGGGGTTGTTCGGGTAGACGAGCGTCAGGTTGCGCCTGTTGATCCCGACGACCCGCTCGAGGGTGGCGGTGAGGGCGCGCCCGGGCGCACCGAGCAGGGAGAGCAGGCTCACTGCTTCGCCTCCCAGAGGAGCTTGCGGAAGCGGCGGTACTCGGAGAGCCGCATCCCCACCCAGCGCCCCAGGTAGATGTCCACCGCGATGACCAGGAAGATCACCTCGGGGAAGCCGATGACGAGCACCTGGAGCGCCAGCGAGTTCATCACGGAGTAGCAGGCGAGCATGACGAGGAGCGTCCCTGCCAGCTCCTTGCCCGCCTCCTTCCCGCCGTGTTCGGTGAGGGAGAGGTAGAAGCGCTCGGCGGAGATGGCGAGCACGGCGATGGGGAACAGGGTCACCTGCGTCAGCGGGGCGATCCCGAGCCGCTCGGCGACCATCGTGATCGCGATGAGCGAGAAGACGACGGCCGCCAGCAGGATCGCGAGCGTCGGCGAGTGGAGCAGCTCCAGCCGCTGGACCCCCCAGCGCGCGAGCGCGACGGTCCCCACCACGGCGGCGATCACCCCCACGCCGTAGAGCGCGCCGGTGGAGCCGGCCGCGGCGGCCAGCAGCGCCGGAAGGAACGTCCCGAAGGTCGGCATCCCGACCACGTTGCGGAAGAACACGACCACGAGCGCGCCGATCGGGAGCATCAGGATGGTCCGGAGCAGCGTGAACGGGAGCTTCAGCCGGTCGAAGAGCCCCCAGACGTCGAACATCGTGAAGGACGCCTTCGCCTTCGGCGACGGCACGAGCGCGGTCTTCGTCTCGTACTGGTACGCGAAGTTGATGTCGTTGGAGTGACGCAGGAGCGTCTCGTCGCCGTAGTAGAGCGACAGGTAGCGCTCGGGCAGCTCCGCGAAGTGGCCGTTGGTCGGGCAGAAGGGGACCCAGTGGCCGGCCACCCAGGCCTCCACCCACTGGTGCGACGTCCGCTTCGAGCCGCGGTCCATGATGAGGCCGCCGACGAGCCGCGCGGGGATGCCGCCCGCGCGGGCGAGCGCGACGAAGAGCCGGCTCTTGCCGTTGCAGCTCGCCTCGCCCAACCGGAGCGCCGTCAGCGCGTCGGTCGTCCCCTTGAAGGGCCGGACCGGGAGGGCGTGGGCCGCGTCGTAGATCCGCCGGAGCCGTTCGAGCACCGTGCCGTGATCCGCGCCGAGCCGCGCGAGCGCGGCGGCGATCTCCGGCGAGTCGACCTGGATCTCCTTCTCGGGGCGCAGGTGCGGGACCACCGAGGGGGGGTAGTCGTCCGGCACCTGGAGGTCGGCGGGGATCGTGAAGGCGATCCGGTGGGGCAGTACCTTGAAGGTATGGCGGATCTGGGACCGGTCTGGGACCTCGGAGCCCGCCCAGGTGGCCACCCGATTGGGGCCGTCCATCACCTGCGTGAGGTGCATTCCCGACGAGACGTCCCGCTCGTCCGAGACGCTCTGGCGCGCGTCGGTGGAGGGCAGGAAGCCACGCACGCGCACGTCGCCGCGGTGGCCGTCGAAGTCGAAGGCGTACGTGACCTCGTACTGGGTGACCGGGAGGACGTTGGCGAAGGAGTACCCGAGCTTCCTGACCTTCCAGCCCATGAGGCCGACCGAGGCGCTCACCAGCAGGGCCAGGGTCAGGCCAACCTTTTGGGAGTGGGTGATCTGCACGGCTGGGGTCCCTCGTGAGCCTCGACGTTCAGCCGTTGACGCGCCGCGCGGCCGATCGGCCACGCTCCGCGGTGAATTAGCGGCCTTCACGCGCGAAGCCAGCGAATCCATTGCGGCCTGGTCACCGAATTGCGCGGGGCCCCGCCCGGGCCTAGCGTGGGGGCGGATGTCGCTCCTGGCGTTGAATCAGCGGACCTTCTTCGAGGCGGCTCGCCGTCATCCAGCCGGGGCCGCCGCCGTGGCGGCGGCCGCGGTCGGCCTGGTGCTGTGGACCGTGCGGGGGCGCGAAGTGCCGGCCTGGCCGGTCGAAGCGCACCCGATCGTCCAGCGGGTCGTCTCCAGCGGGCGCGTGCGACCGCCGGCGCGGATCAACCTCGCCTCGCTGGTGATCGGCCGCGTCGCGCGGGTGGGCGCGCGCGAGGGAGACCGGGTGGCCGCGGGACAGGTGCTGATCCAGCTCGAGGACGCCGAGGCGGCCGCCTCGCTCCGGCAGGCGCAGGGAAAGGTGGCCGAGGCGGCTGCGCGGCTGGAGCAGGTGCGCGGAGTCTCGGGCCGGCTCGCCGCCGAGGGGCTCCGGCAGGCGGAGCTGAAGGTGGCCGACGCGGAGGCCGCGCTCTCTCGCGCGCGACAGCTCAACGACGCAGGG
>JBAVTL010000703.1:0-4018 GCA_049696175.1 Anaeromyxobacteraceae bacterium | reverse complement strand
GAGGCGAAGGCGGTGTCGGCGGAGCTCGCCCCGATGGAGGCGGCGCCGCACAGGACCGTGGTGACCGCGCGGCCGGCGGCCGCGCCCGCTCGGGCCGTGACGGTAGCCGCCCGGGCCCCTGAGTTCTCGTTGCTCGCGCCTCCCCCGTCCGACGTGGGCGCGCTGGCAGGGCCGTCCTCTCGGCAGGGATCGGCGAGCGGTTCAACGGATGAACTCCACGATACCCTCCCGTCGGCTCCCCCGCGCGCCGCCGCCCCACTCAGCGCCTCCGAGCCGCTGACGGCCGACCTGCGCCGGCTCCACGTCACGGTCTCGAAGCGATTCACGGAGAAGCTCGACGCCGCCCGCGACGCGCTCTCACACTCCCACCCCGGCGCGGACATGGGGACCATCCTGGAGGTGGGACTCGACCTGCTCCTGGGGCGCGCCGCGAAGAGGAGAGGGCTCGTGAAGAGGCCGCGCGCCGTGGCGGTTCCGGCAACCGCCGTGGAAAGCACGAACCCGCGTCATGTTCCCGCGGCCGTCCGCCGCGAGGTCTTCCTGCGCGACGAGGGGAAGTGCCAATGGCCCCTAGCTGATGGCGGAATCTGCGGCTCGACGTACCGGGTCGAGCTGGACCATGTCGTTCCGGTCGGTCGCGGAGGGAAGGCGACCGCGTCGAACTGCAGGGTTCTCTGTGCGTTGCACAACCAGCTCGCCGCGCGAGAGGTCTACGGCGACGAGAACATGGACCTCTTCACGCGTGGTGCGAGCCGGCCGCCTGCGCAAGGTGCCCAGCGACCGTGACCTCCGGAGCCGCGAGCGGGCCAGGCCGCCCGGCCCGCAGCCGTCGTCGTCGTCGGCGACGCCATGTCCGCCTCAAACCGGTCCCCTCTCCCCCGCGTAAGCCGCTTTCGGCGCGGAGACGCGCGATGCGGGGCAAGACGCGCCGCCGATCGGAAGGCTGCCGCGGGGCGGTCTCCCTAAAGGCGGCGCCGGAGCCGTCTCCGGCGACCGCGACCAGCGGCAGAGATGAGCTCGTTGGTCAGCGGTGGGGGAAGAGGGCGAGGATCCCGCCTCAGCTGAAGAGCAGCACCACGCCGTGCGCCAGGTAGTAGAAGATCGCGGCGACGATGGCGGCCGCCGGGATGGTGAAGACCCAGGCCCACACGATCCTGCCGGCCACGCCCCAGCGGACCGCGCGGGTCCCCTTGGTCGAGCCCACGCCGACGATCGCGCCGGTGATGGTGTGCGTCGTCGAGACCGGGATGCCCCAGTGGGCGAGCGCGAGGATGGTGACGCCGCCACCGAGCTCGGCGCAGGCGCCGCCGAAGGGCTGCAGCCTCGTGAGGTTGTGCCCCATCGTCTTCACGATCCGCCAGCCGCCGAACATCGTGCCGAGGCCGATGGCGGCGTGGCAGGCGAGCACGACCCAGAACGGGACCGGGAACTTCGCCGCGACGTCGGCCGTCGAGGCGTGGCTCGACCAGACGGTGCCGTAGAGGATGACGCTGATGATCCCCATGACCTTCTGGGCGTCGTTGGTGCCGTGGCTGTAGCTGAAGATGGCCGCGGAGACGAGCTGCAGCTTCCGGAAGGCGCGATCCACGCCTGCCGGCGTGCGGTGGCGCACGATCCAGGTGGCGAGGACCATCAGGAGCGCCCCGAGCGTCATCCCGATGATCGGCGAGAGGACGATGAAGGCGACGATCTTGAAGATCCCCGACGGGATGAGCCCGCCGAAGCCTAGCGAGGGGACCGTCGCGCCGATCATGCCGCCGGCGAGGGCGTGGGACGAGGAGGAGGGGAGGCCCCAGAGCCAGGTGAGCAGGTTCCAGACGATCGCGCCCATGAGCGCGGCGAAGACCACGGTGAGGACCATGGCGCTGCCCTGGGCCTTGAGGTCGCCGAAGTGGACGATCCCCTTGCCCATCGTCGCCGCGACCTTCAGCTCCGCGCCCCAGAGGACCGGCGCGGCCGAGATGAAGTTGAAGAAGGCGGCCCAGACGACCGCCTGCATCGGCGACAGGACCCGCGTCGATACGACCGTGGCGATCGAGTTGGCCGCGTCGTGGAAGCCGTTGATGAAGTCGAACGCGAGCGCGAGGAGGACGAGGAGGACGACGACGGTGATCATCATGTGGGCGGTCTCTGGCGCGGCGCGGAGGCCCGGCTACGCGTGCTCGAGAACGACGCCCTCGATGATGTTCGCCACGTCCTCCGCGCGGTCGGTCGCGGTCTCGATGAAGTCGATGATCTCCTTCCACTTCATGACGTGGAGCGGGTCGTTGCCGCGCTTGAAGAGCATCGCCATCGTCTTCCGGGTCAGCGTGTCGGCCTGGTTCTCGATGACGTTGATCTCCTTGCACGCCTCCAGGATGCGGGTCGGGTCCTTCTTCATGTCCCGCAGCCCCTTCACCGCCTCCTCCATCTTGCGCGTCTGCGCGACCAGGATCCCGGCCAGCTCGCGGGCCTCCGGGATGGACTGGTCGAGGTCGTAGAGGGACAGGCGCTCGGCGGCGGCGTCGGTCAGGTCGAGGACGTCGTCGATCTTCGAGAGCAGCTCGTGGATCTCGGACCGATCGAAGGGGGTGATGAAGTTCGTGTAGAGCTTCTTGAAGGCCTGGTGCGTGATGTCGTCGGCCTTGTGCTCCACGTCCTTGATCGCCTGCGCCTTCTTCTGGACGTCGGTGAAGTCGTCGAGCAGCGCCTTGAGCAGCACGGCGCCCTCCACCGCGGTCGCCGCCTGGGCCTCGAAGTAGACGAAGAAGTCATCGGAGCGCGGCATCATCTTTTCGAGGAGCGTCATGGCGGTCTCGTCTCTTTCCTGGGGGCGATTTGCCGCGGAGGATACGAATTCGTGCCGCCGAGTCAAAGGGCGCTGGCCATCGAATCCGGGGCGTTCCTGTGACGACTGGGTGACGGCGCCAACGTCCCGATAGTGCGGGGGATTCGGGGCTGATGTTAGAGTCCGAGGGTGAATCCCACGCGCGCCTTTGCCCTCCTGGCCCTCCTCCTAACCGCGCCGATGGCCCGCGCAGAGGGACCGCGGCCGCTCGAGCACGACCTGCGGCTGGATCTCCCGCTGACGTTGGCGGCGACCGCGGCGTGGGTCGGATCCGAGCTGGCCAAGGATCGGCTGGCCCCGGAGGCGTGCCGGTTCTGCGAGCCGGGCCGGCTCGACGCGGCGGTGCGTGACGCGGTCGTCTGGCGAAACCCGGCGGCGGCGCGCCACGCGTCGGACGCGCTCGTCTTCGCCCTGGTCCCGGCCGGCATGGTCACCCACCAGCTCCTCGCCGCGCGCTCGGAGGGGGATCTCTCGGCGGGGTACGTCGACGTCCTGATCGTGGCCGAGGCCGCAGCGCTCGCCGCGGACCTGAACCAGCTCGTGAAGTTCGCGGCCGGGCGCGAGCGCCCCTTCGTCCACTACGGGGACCCGGCGCGGCCGCACGAGGCCGATGACGACCTCTCCTTCTACTCCGGCCACACCTCCCTGGCCTTCGCCCTCGCCTCATCGGCGGGGATGGTGAGCACGCTCCGCGGCTACCGGAGCGCGCCGTGGGTCTGGGGGATCGGCCTGTCCCTCGCCGCGACCGCCGGCTGGTTGCGGATGGGCGGCGACATGCACTGGTTCAGCGACGTGCTGGTGGGCGCGGCGGTCGGCACGGCCGCGGGCGCCGGCGTCCCCTGGCTCCTCCACCGGGACCGGAGCGGCGGCGTCCCGGCGACGGTGACCGCGTCGCCGACGACGGTCGCCTTCTCCTTCGCCTTCTGACGGGCGCCTCGCGCGTGAACCTCCTGGAGCACCTCGAGCGGCTCGCGCGACTCCTCTCGGCCGAGCGCGAGGAGGAGCGGAGGCGCTTCGAGGAGGCGAAGGGGCGGCTCTCGATCGCCGAGCAGGAGGCGCGTGGCATCGCGCTCGCGGACCTGGACGCAGAGGCCGAGGGAGCGCTCGCGGGGCGCGCGCTCGTCACGTTCGGCCGGGGCGGCAGGCCGCTCGCCGGTGGACGGATCGGCGTCGGCGCGATCGTCCGTGTCC
>JBAVTL010000702.1:0-4516 GCA_049696175.1 Anaeromyxobacteraceae bacterium | reverse complement strand
GGCGCAGGTCGCGCCGGAGCCGATGAGGCGCGAAGGGGACGTCGAGGCGGCGCTCGCCGGCGCCGCACGCCGCGTCGAGGCCGTCTACACGCTGCCGCTCCTCGCGCACGCGACGATGGAGCCGATGAACTGCGTCGCCGACGTGCGGGGCGGGAAGGTCGAGATATGGGCGCCGACGCAGGCGCCGCTCTGGGCGCGCAGCGAGGTTGCCCGGGCGCTCGGCGTGGACGCTGCCGCGGTGACGGTGCACGTCACCTTCCTCGGGGGAGGCTTCGGCCGGCGCGCCTTCCCGGACTTCGCCGTCGAGGCGGCGGAGGTCTCGCGAGCGGCAGGAGTACCGGTTCAGGTCGCGTGGACGCGCGACGACGACCTGCGCCACGACTTCTACCGTCCTCCGGGCCGGAACGAGCTCCGCGCCGGGCTTGACGCGAAGGGGCGGCTCGTCGCGTGGCACCACCGCGTGCGCACGCCCTCCATCAGCCGCCAGCTGGGCCAGGCTCCCGGCGGCGCCGCGGCGCCGGACGTCGGGGAGGGAGCGGAGGACGTTCCCTACGTCATCCCCGCGATCAGGGTGGATCAGGCCGCGCCCGAGCTGGGGCTCCCGATCGGCTGGTGGCGTTCGGTCTACTCGTCGCAGAACGCGTTCGCCGAGGAGGTCTTCATGGACGAGCTAGCCCAGGCGGCGGGGAAGGATCCGCTGGCCTTCCGGCTCGCTCACCTCCCCCGCGGCCACCGGCTGCGCGGCGTGCTGCAGCTGGCCGCGCGGAAGGCCGGATGGGGCGGGAACCTGCCGAAGGGGCACGGCCTCGGGATCGCCTGCCACGCCTCCTTCGGGAGCTACGTGGCGCACGTCGCCGAGGTCTCGGTGCTCGACGGTCGGGTCACCGTGCACAGGGTGGTCAGCGCGGTGGACTGCGGGACGGCGCTCAACCCTGACAGCGTGGAGCACCAGGTCGAGGGCTCGGTGGTCTACGGCCTCTCGGCCGCGCTCCGCGGCGAGATCACGGTGAAGGACGGCGCGGTCGTGCAGGGAAACTTCGACGGCTACGAGCCGCTGCGCATGAGCGAGATGCCGAAGGTGGAGGTGCACGTCGTGCCGAGCCGGGCCGAGCCCGGCGGGATGGGCGAGCCGGCGCTCCCGCCCATCGCGCCGGCGGTCGCGAACGCCCTCTTCGCGGCTACGAAAGAGCGGCTGCGGTCGCTGCCGCTCCGCCCGGCTGGAGCGCGGTGAGCGCGCTCGCGAGCCCTCAACCCTCGTCGGGGGCGTCGTGGCCGTTCGCGACGTCGCAGGCGCGGCAGAAGCAGCTCGCGTCGCGGTCGAGGTTGTGGCCGTTCGTGGTCAGGAGCCGCTCCCCGTCCCAGAGGCCGCGGAAGACCCACGTGCCGGTGCTCTGCGCGCCGCGGCCGGAGGGAGAGAAGAGGACCGTCTCCACCCGCGCCCCCTCCTCCTGTGCGCCGACGAGGAGGCCGACCTCCTCGCCCCGGGCCAACCCTGCGGCCGCCTCGGCGCGCAGGGGCGCGAACTGGATCGGGTCGAGGGTCTCGGCGCTCAAGAGGACGAAGGGTTCCTCAGGGAGCTGCTGCCGACGGGACGTCATCTTCTGGTTCACGGTCATCCGTCCTCCAGGCGGGGCCAACCTGCGGTCGCGGGCCGTCGAGACGAAGCGGGCCCCACCGCGCCCGCCCTCATAACGCGCGGCGGCGCCGCCCGCCACCCTCCGGCGCCCACTGTTGCGTTTGAGATCGACTCGAAATACATTCGCAGACTCGCGGGACGGTTATTCCGAACTCACCGACTGGAGAGTTGCGTGAACATCCATGAATACCAGGCAAAGGCGTTTCTGAGGCACTTCGGCGTGCCGGTTCCGGACGGTCACGTCTGCTACAACGGCGCGAGCGCGCGGGAGTGGGCGAAGCGGCTAGGCGAGGGGCCCTGGGTGGTGAAGGCCCAGATCCACGCGGGAGGGCGGGGCAAGGGGGGCGGGGTCAAGCTGGCTCGCACCGCCGAGGAGGTGCGCAACATCGCCCGGGACATGCTGGGGATGGTGCTGCGCACGCACCAGACCGGTCCGGAGGGGAAGGTGGTCACGCGGGTCCTGGTGGAGAACGGCTGCAACATCGCCCGGGAGCTCTACGTCAGCCTGCTGGTGGACCGGTCCACGTCCCTGGTGACGGTCATGGCCTCCACCGAGGGTGGCATGGACATCGAGGAGGTCGCGGCCAGGACCCCGGAGAAGATCTTCAGGGAGGCGATCGACCCGCTCGTGGGGCTCACCCCGTTCCAGTGCCGCAACCTCGCCTTCAGCCTGGGGCTGACGGGCAAGCTGACCAGCAAGGCTGTCGACGTGCTGCAGGGGCTCTACACCACCTTCATCGAGTGCGACTGCTCGCTGCTGGAGGTCAACCCGCTGGTGGTCACGAAGGAGGGCGAGCTCCTCGCGCTGGACGCCAAGTTCGGCTTCGACGACAACGCCGTCTTCAAGCACCCGCAGATCGCGGAGTACAGGGACTACGACGAGGAGGACCCCAACGAGGTCGAGGCCTCGCAGCACGACCTCTCGTACGTCTCACTCAGCGGAAACATCGGCTGCCTGGTCAACGGCGCCGGCCTGGCCATGGCCACGATGGACATCATCAAGCACTCGGGCGGGCAGCCGGCCAACTTCCTGGACGTGGGGGGCGGGGCGACGATCGAGCGCGTCACCGAGGCCTTCAAGCTCATCCTCTCGGACAAGAACGTCAAAGGGATCCTTGTGAACATCTTCGGCGGCATCATGAAGTGCGACGTCATCGCCACGGGGGTCATCGAGGCGGCCAAGCAGGTGTCGCTCCGGGTGCCGCTGGTGGTCCGGCTCGAAGGGACCAACGTCGAGAAGGGGCGGGAGATCCTCGCCGCCAGCGGCCTGAACGTCATCGCCGCCGACGGGATGGCGGACGCCGCGCGCAAGATCGTCCACGCAGTCGCGGCCGCCTGAGGGAGAGCGACCATGGCCATCCTCATCGACAAGGACACGAAGGTCATCACGCAGGGGCTCGGCGCCACCGGCCTCTTCCACGCGAAGGGCGCCCGCGACTACGGCACCCAGATGGTCGGCGGGGTCACCCCAGGCAAGGGCGGGACGGTGGTCGAGGGGTTCCCGATCTTCGACACGGTCCGGGAGGCCGTGCAGAAGACCGGCGCCACCGCCTCGGTCATCTACGTGCCCCCCCCCTTCGCCGCCGACGCCATCATGGAGGCGGTCGCGGCCGGCATCGAGCTGGTCTGCTGCATCACCGAGGGGATCCCCGTCCTGAACATGGTGAAGGTTAAGCAGTACATGAAGGGCAAGAAGACCCGCCTGGTCGGGCCCAACTGCCCCGGGGTGATCACGCCGGGGGCGTGCAAGATCGGCATCATGCCGGGCTACATCCACAAGCCGGGCAAGGTCGGCGTCGTGTCCCGCAGCGGCACCCTCACCTACGAGGCGGTGTGGCAGTTGACCGGCGTCGGCCTGGGCCAGTCCACCTGCGTGGGCATCGGCGGCGACCCGGTCAACGGGACCAACCACGTGGACGTCCTGCGGATGTTCGAGGAGGATCCGGACACCGAGGCGGTGATCATGATCGGCGAGATCGGCGGCACCTCCGAAGAGGACGGCGCGCGGTTCGTCAAGGAACACATGACCAAGCCGGTCGCCGCCTACATCGCCGGCGTCACGGCTCCTCCCGGGAAGCGGATGGGGCACGCCGGCGCGATCATCTCCGGCGGCAAGGGGACGGCGACGGAGAAGGTGGCCGTGATGAAGGAGTGCGGCATCAGCGTGGCGGAGAGCCCCGCCGACATGGCCAAGGCGCTGCTGAAGAGCTACCGCCCGAGCTAGGAGACTTGGAGAGCGGATCATCCCTCTCCCCCATCACTCCGGTGGGGGAGAGGCCAGGTACGCTGGAATGTTTCCGGGCCCCCACGCGTCTAGCCTTGGACGTGCCCATCGTACGATAACCATCCAACGCCGCGATGAACGACCACCGCCTCGGCCGCCGGACCTTCTTGAAGGGAGCGCTCCTCGCGGGCGCGGCCACGGCTCTGCCCGACGTGGCGGATGCGCAGCCCGTCGAGCCGCGCGCCGTGGAGCAGACGTTCCACGTCCCCGGTCTCGACCCTGCCCACGATGGCCTGCGGGTCGCGCAGCTCTCGGACCTCCACGTGGGCCAGCGCACGCCGACCGAGACCGTCGCCGCCGCGATCGCGGCCGTGAACGCGTTCCAGCCGGACGTCGTCCTGCTCACGGGCGACTTCCTCTCGTCACGCCGGAGCGAGCTCGACGCGATGCGGGATCAGCTCGGCGGCCTCGTCGCCCCGGCGGTCGCGGTGCTCGGCAACCATGACCAATGGGTGGACCCCAGGGGCGCCGCGGCGGTGCTCGGTGAGCACGGCTACGAGGTGCTCGAGAACGACTGGACGACGCTCCGGCTCCGCGGCGCGCCGCTCGCGATCGTCGGCGTCGGCGACCACCTGACCCGACGCGAGGACGTCGCG
>JBAVTL010000701.1:0-2274 GCA_049696175.1 Anaeromyxobacteraceae bacterium | reverse complement strand
GCCGTCGCCCTGCTGCTCGCCCTCGCGGTCGCGCTCCTGGTCGCGCACCGCCTGACGTCGCCGATCCGCGCGCTCGCCCAGGCGACGAAGGAGATCGGGAAGGGGCGCTGGGACGCCCCGCTCCCGCGCGCCACCTCGACGGAGATCGCCCAGCTCGCCGACGACTTCCGCGCCATGACCGGCTCACTCGCCGCGCTCGACCGTGAGAACTCGCGCTACCGCGAGCACCTCGAGGAGATGGTCGCGAGCCGGACGCGCGAGCTGGAGGACGCCTACGAGCACATGAAGGCGATGGCGGAGGCCAAGGACCAGTTCGTCGCCACGGTCTCGCACGACTTCCGCTCCCCGCTCGCGATCGTCCTCTCGGCGGTGCAGACAGTGCAAGCGGACCCCGCGATGACGGCGGAGGTGCGCGCCCAGTTCCTGGCGCGCGCCGTGCGGCAGTGCAAGCGGCTGGGGACGCTGGTCAGCGACCTGCTCGACCTCGCCCGCATCGAGAACCGGGAGACCGACTTCGAGCCCGCTCCGCTCTCCGAGCTGGTCGAGGAGAGCGTCGAGGCCGCGCGGGCCGCCTTCGACGAGCGCGGTGTATCGCTCGTCTACGAGCCCCCGGCGCAGCCCCTCGTCGCCGAGGTGGACCGCGGCCAGGTCGCGCGGGCGCTCTCGAACCTCGTGGACAACGCGCTCAAGTTCACGCCACCCGCCGGCCGCGTGACCGTGGACCTCCGGCGCCGCGACGGCGACGCCAGCATCTCCGTGAGCGACACCGGGCCCGGCATCCCGGAGGAGGAGCGGGAGCTCGTCTTCGAGCGCTTCTACCAGGGGCGCGAGGGCCGGGCGATCGGCAAGGGCTCCGGGCTCGGGCTCGCCATCGTCGCGGGCGTCGCGCGCCGGCACGGCGGGACCGTCGCGGTCACGAGTCCGCAGGGCGCTGGCGCGACGTTCGAGCTACGCTTGCCGCTCACCCGGGGCTGAGGTCGCCATGTCGAACATCCTGGTCGTCGACGACGAAGAGGACATGCTCGAGACGATCGCCTACAACCTCGAGCGCGCGGGGCACAGGGTCGCGCGCGCCGGCGGCGCCGTCGCGGCCCTCGCGCAGCTGGAGACGCGCACTCCGGACCTGATCGTCTCGGACGTGATGATGCCCGGCATGGACGGGCTCGCGTTCTGCGCGGCCGTCCGCGCCCGCGCCGGCACGGCGCTGACGCCCTTCCTCTTCGTCACCGGCAAGGGGCAGCCCTCGGACAAGTACGCCGGGCTTCGCGCCGGGGCGGACGACTACGTCACCAAGCCGTTCGACCTCGCCGACCTGCTCGCCCGCGTCGAGGGCCGGCTCGAGCACCGGCGGCACGTCGAGGCGCTGGAGCGGCAGCTCGCGGAGGCGCGCAGCGCGTGGGAGGGGAGCGTCGAGCCGCAGGAGCTGAGCCGCGCCCGTGAGGCGCAGGCACGCCTGGCCGAGCAGGTCCACGACGCGGGCTACGTCGACTACGACCCACCGCGGCCGGACGCGGCGGCCATCCGCGAGAAGGTCTCGCGCCTGGAGTCCCGCTTCCCCGGCCTGAAGGAGCTGCGCGCCTGCAGCCTGGTGGGCGACTCCCCCGAGTTCCTGCGCATCTTCGAGGAGATCCTGATCGCTGCGGCGAGCCCCGACCCCACCCTGATCCTCGGGGAGACGGGGACGGGGAAGACCGCGGTGGCCCAGGCCATCTGGGCGCTCGGGCCGCGCTTCGGCCACCCCTTCCGGACGATCAACTGCTCCGAGCTCGCCGCAGGAGATCCGGCCATCGCCACGGCGAAGCTCTTCGGCCACGGGACCGGCAGCGGCCTCGCGAACGTCCCGAAGGAAGGGCAACCCGGCGTCCTGGAGGAGACGGAGGGCGGCGTCCTCTTCCTGGACGAGGTCGGCGACCTCCCGCGCCAGGCGCAGGCCCTCCTGCTGCTGCCGCTGGAGCGGCGCGCCTTCCATCCAGCGGTCGGCCGGGGGCCGGCCCGCTCCGTAGACCTCAAGTTCGTCTGCGCCACCAACCGCGATCTCGTCGAGGAGGTGCAGGCCGGGCGGTTCCCCCGAGATCTCTACGAGCGGCTCGCAGGCAGCGTCATCCACGTGCCGCCGCTCCGTGCCAGGCACGGCGACGTCGCCAGGCTGGCGGACCACTTCCTGCGCGAGGCGGCGCTGGAGGCGGGCGGAGAGGTGCTGCTCCTCGCCGAGGCCGCCGGCGAAGTGCTGGCCCGGCACGACTGGCCGGGCAACGCGCGGGAGCTGCGGCGGAC
>JBAVTL010000700.1:0-1985 GCA_049696175.1 Anaeromyxobacteraceae bacterium | reverse complement strand
GTGTCGTCCACGGTGACGCGCGCGCCGCCGCCGGGCTCCGCCGCGACGCCCACCTCCACCCGCCCGCCCGGACCGCTCGCCTCCGCCGCGTTCTTCACGAGGTTGAGTATGACCTGCCGCAGCTTCTGTGGGTGTCCCATGACGGTCGCGCTCCCCACCACCGTCACCGCGACCTCCTCGAGCACCCTCGCCTCGCCGAGCCGTGCCACCACCTCGTCCGCGAGCGCCCGCAGCTCGGCCGGCTCGGGCGCGCTGGCCAGCGGCCGCGAGAGGTCGAGCAGCCCGTCGACGATCAGCTTCGCCCGCACCGCCTCGTCCTCGATCACCCGAAGGTCGTCCGCGAGGGCGCCCTCGGCCTTGCGCTGGAGGAGGCGGGCGTACCCGAGGATCACCGCGAGCGGGTTGTTGATCTCGTGGGCCACCCCGGCGGCCAGGCGGCCGATGCCGGCCAGCTTCTCGCTCTGCACCAGCTGGCGCTGGTGCGCCCGCAGCGAGGCGGTCATCGCATTGAACTGCCCGGCGAGCGCGCCGAACTCGTCCGGGGTCGAGACCTCGATCCGCGCGTCGAGGTCGCCGGCGGCGATCCGGGCCGCCCCCTCGTGTAGCCGCGCGACGGGCACCGCCACCGACCGATGGACGTACGCGCCGACGCTGGCGGCGAGCAGCGGCGCGAAGAGCGTGAAGAAGACGGTCCAGCGCAGCGCCTGGCGCTGCGCCTCGGCGACCCGCCCCTGGAACGCGGCGATGTCCGCCTCGAAGCGGCCCACCAGCCGGTCCACGCGCTCCTGGATGTCCGTGACCTGGAGCTGCGCCGCGGAGTGCGCCGCCTGGATCTCGGCGGTGTCCCTGCGGAGCACCGCCGGGACGATCCGCGCGCGGAAGATCCGGTCCAGCTCGCCGGTGGCGCGCTGCACCTCGTCCACCCAGCCGCGCTCGGCGGCGTCCACGACGCGCGCCCCGACCTCGCGCGTGAGCTCGCCGACGCGCTGCTCCGCCGCGGTGTAGAAGCCGAGGTGGCTGTCGTTCCCGAGGATGATGGTGTGGGCCTGGTGGGCGTACTGGTCGCGCACCGCGCTCGCGAGCTCCAGCGACAGCCGCATCCCCTCCTCCTGTCGCCTCATCGTCAGGAGGCCGTCGTCGAGCTCGCGGAAGCGGGCCAGGATCGACCAGGACGCGGCGGCGAAGGCCAACACGAGCAGCGTGAAGGCGACGAAGAGCCGGCGGGCCGTTCCTGCGGTGGGGCGCAAGCGTTCTCCTTGGTTCCCAGGAATCTACCGGAGTGGCGGGCACCGTGCCGCAGCCCCTTCCTCGTAGGTACTTCTGCCGGGGTCGATTCGACCTCGCGACCTCCGCACGCCGCCGGCCTAGTATGAACGCGAAGGTGGGGGTCACTTAACGTGACGATGAGCGACGATCGTGTGGTCCAGGGCGAGGGGTCCACCCCGACGCTGCGTGGGTTCCTGCGCGCCGCGCACCCGCCGCAGCGCGTCGCGGCCTGGCGGAAGACCTACTTCTACGGCATCGTCATCGCCGCCGCCTTCCTCCCGTTCGACTTCCTCTACGCCAGTCACCTGGCGTGGACGCTCTCCGCCCGAGGGACGCTGGTCGCGCTCCTCGTCATCGCCTGGTGGCTCCTCGGTCCCCCGCCCCCCCGCCGCGCGGGGCCGATCGTCGTCGTGGGCGCGCTGCTCGCCGGGGGGCTCGCGCCGGCGACGGTCGTCCTGTCGTCCGCCACGTCCGGCGCCAGGTTCGGCTTCATCCTCGCCGTCCCGTTCATCGTGCTCGCGCTCCTGCCCGACGTCCCCGGCGTCGCCGCGATCGCGGGCGGGACCGCGACCGTGGTGGGTGCGATCGCCATGGCCGCGGAGTCGCAGCCGGCCGCGCTCATGGCCGAGTGGATCATCATGGCGACCGCGCTCACCGGGGTGACGGCGTTCGGCTCCAGCCGTGTCCGCGCGCTC
Source organism: Anaeromyxobacteraceae bacterium (assembly GCA_049696175.1). GTDB lineage: Bacteria > Myxococcota > Myxococcia > Myxococcales > Anaeromyxobacteraceae > DATIVK01. The sequence goes on along the minus strand of JBAVTL010000700.1, from coordinate 24 downwards.
GCCGAGCGCGCGCGGAGCGCCGAC
>JBAVTL010000699.1:0-14359 GCA_049696175.1 Anaeromyxobacteraceae bacterium | reverse complement strand
GGGTGGAGGCGAGAAGCAAGGCGACGGCCAGCGTGCGCACGGCGTGAACCCCCGCGGCGCGCGGGCGCGAGCGCCCTCCGCCGCACCTATGAACCTATGGGATGAGTGGTCGTTCACGCCGCCCCCGGCGCCGGCTCAGTTGGGGCGCAGAGCCGGAAGACCGCGAGTTCGGGTCGATCCAGCTTTCGTTGCCGCGCCACATGACCCACACTAAATGGGCATAGAGACGCACAGTCGATCTCCCCACAGGCAGGAGGGCGCATGGCTCACAATGGTCACCCCCGCCCGGGACGACGCGCGGCCATCGTCGCAGGGCTCCGCACCCCGTTCGTGAAGGCCGGCACCGACTTCAAGGCGCTCGCCGCGCTCGATCTCGCCGCGCTCGTCGTCAACGAGCTGGTGGTGCGGACGGGCATCTCGCCCCGCGAGTTCGACCTCGTCACCTTCGGCCAGGTGATCCCCTCCAGCATGGCCACTGTCATCGCGCGCGAGGTGGTGCTCCGGACGCAGCTGCCGAAGCGCGTCGAGGCGCACACGGTCTCGCGCGCCTGCGCGACGTCCATCCAGGCCGCGACCTCGGCCGCCGACCAGATCGTCCTCGGCCACGCCGACGTCGCGATCGCGGGGGGCGCCGAGTCGGTCTCCGACGCGCCCATCTTCGCGGGGCGTGCGCTGGCCCACGCGCTCGTCGAGCTCTCCCGCGCGCGCTCGATGGGGGATCGGATCGCGATCCTCGCCCACCTGAGGCCCCGCGACTTCGCGCCGGTGGCGCCGGGGCTCACCGAGCCGACGACGGGGCTCACGATGGGGCAGAGCGCCGAGGGCATGGCGCGCAAGAACGGCATCCGGCGCGAGGAGCAGGACGCCTTCGCCCTCCTCAGCCACCAGCGCGCCGCCGCGGCGTGGGACGACGGCAAGTTCGCCGAGGAGGTCATGCGCGTCGCCGTCCCGCCGGACTACGCGACCGTCTCCGCGCGCGACAACATCGTCCGCAAGGAGACGACCCTCCAGGCGCTCGCCGCGCTCAAGCCGGTCTTCGACAAGCGGTACGGGAGCCTCACCGCGGGCAACTCGTCGCCCCTCACCGACGGCGCCGCGGCCCTCGTCCTCATGTCCGAGGAGAAGGCGAAGGCGCTGGGGTTCGCCCCGATCGCCTACGTCCGCAGCTACGCCTACGCCGCGCTCGACCCCGCCGATCAGCTGCTGCAGGGGCCGGCGTACGCCGCGCCGATCGCGCTCGAGCGGGCCGGGCTGACCTTGAAGGACATGGACCTCGTGGACATGCACGAGGCCTTCGCCGCCCAGGTCCTCTCCAACCTGAAGGCGTTCGCCTCCCGCGAGTTCGCGGAGAGGGAGCTTGGGCGCGCGCAGCCGCTCGGCGAGGTGGACCCCGCCCGGCTCAACGTGAGCGGCGGCTCGATCGCGCTCGGCCACCCATTCGGCGCGACGGGCGCGCGGATGATCCACCAGGTGGCGCGCGAGCTCCGGCGCCGCGGCGGGCAGTACGCGCTGCTGACGGTCTGCGCGGCGGGGGCGATGGGCGCGGCGATGGTGCTCGAGCGGGAGTGACCGCTCCACGGGAGTGACGGCGATGGCGACGGCGAACACGGTGGCGATCGGCAGCTCCCTGCGCAACTTCAGCGTCACGGTGGAGGACGGCATCGCGACGGTCCTCGTCGACGTGCCCGGCGAGCCGGTCAACACCATCTCGCCCGGGGTCGGGAGCGAGCTCTCGACGCTCGTGGACGCCCTCGGCGCCGCCGCGGAGGTGAAGGCGGTCGTCGTCGGCAGCGGGAAGAAGGACGGCTTCATCGCCGGCGCCCACATCGACACCTTCCAGGCGCTCACGACGGCGAAGGACGCCGAGGCGCTCGCGCGCGAGCTGCAGGGCGTCTATGGCCGGCTGGAGAAGCTGGGCAAGCCGGTGGTGGCCGCGATCCACGGGGCCTGCCTCGGCGGCGGGCTGGAGCTGGCGCTCGCCTGCACCTACCGGGTCGCGTCGGACGATCCCAAGACCGTGCTCGGCAACCCGGAGGTGCAGCTCGGCCTCATCCCGGGCGCGGGCGGCACGCAGCGGCTGCCGAGGCTCGTCGGGCTCGAGGCCGGGCTCGATCTCGTGCTGACCGGCAAGAGCGTGAAGGCGAGGAAGGCGCGAAAGCTGGGGCTCGTGGACGAGACGCCGCCGAGGGAGCTCCTCCTCGACGTCGCCCGCCGGCGCGCCGCGGAGCTCGCCGGCGGGTCGCTCGACCCCGAGGCGAGCCGTCACCGCGACGGGGCGCTCGCCGCGGTCCGGTCCGCGGCGCTCACCGGGAATCCGGCGGGCCGCGCGCTCCTCTTCCGGCAGGCGAAGGCCGCGCTGCTCCGCAGCACGAAGGGGAACTACCCGGCGCCCGAGCGGGCGCTGGAGGTGATCGCGCACGGCTTCGCGCACGGCATGGAGGAGGGGCTCGCGCTCGAGGCGAAGCGCTTCGGGGAGCTGGCGGTGACCGACGTCTCGCGCCGGCTCGTCGAGATCTTCTTCGCCTCGACGGCGCTCAAGAAGGATCGCGGCGTGGACGATCCGGCGATCCAGCCGCGCAAGGTGGAGCGGGTCGGGATGCTCGGCGGCGGCTTCATGGGGAGCGGCATCGCCTTCGTCACGGTCAGCGCGGGCGTGCCGGTCAGGCTGCGGGATCGAGACGACGCGCTCGTCGGCAAGTCGCTCGCCATCGTCCGCGGCCTGCTCGAGGAGAAGGTGAAGCGGCGCAAGCTCGACAAGCGCGAGCTCTTCGCGACGCTGCGGCTCGTCACCGGCACGACCGACTGGTCGGGGCTCGCGAGCGCCGACCTCGTCATCGAGGCGGTCTTCGAGGATCTGGAGCTGAAGCGGCAGGTCCTGCGCGACCTCGAGGCGGTGAACCCCGGCGCCATCTTCGCCACGAACACCTCGGCCCTGCCGATCACGAAGATCGCCGAGGCCGCGCGCCACCCCGAGAACGTGGTCGGGATGCACTACTTCTCGCCGGTCCACAAGATGCCGCTGCTGGAGGTCGTGGCGGCGGAGAGGAGCTCGCCCGAGGCGATCGCGACGGCGGTGGCCTTCGGCAAGCGGCAGGGGAAGACGCCGATCGTCGTGAAGGACGGCCCGGGCTTCTACACGAACCGGATCCTCGCCCCCTACGTCAACGAGGCGGCGCGGCTGCTCGTCGAGGGCGCGGCGATCGGCGACATCGACCGGGCGCTCGTCCGCTTCGGCTTCAAGGTCGGGCCGATCACGCTCCTCGACGAGGTCGGCATCGACGTCGCGGCGAAGGTCTCGAAGGTCATGCACGACGCGTTCGGTGAGCGGCTGGCGCCGCCGAGGGCGATCCAGGACGTGCTCGCGGCGGGGCGGCTGGGACGCAAGAACAAGCAGGGGTTCTACACGTACGGGAGCGGCAAGAAGCACGTAGACGAGACGGTCTACGACGTGCTCCCGGGGGGGCGCGACCGGAAGTCCTTCCCCGCGGAGGAGCTCGTCGAGAGGGTCGCCCTGCCGATGGTCAACGAGGCGATCCGCTGCGTCGGGGAGCGGGTCGTGCGCAGCGCCCGCGACGCAGACATGGCGGCGGTCTTCGGGATCGGTTTCCCGCCCTTCCGGGGCGGCCCGATCCGGTACGCCGATGCGCTCGGCGCCGCGAAGCTTCTCGAGAAGCTGGAGGCGCTGCGAGCGAAGCACGGCGAGCGGTTCGAGCCCGCACCGCTCCTGATCGAGATGGCCCGCGCGGGGCGTCGTTTCCACGGCTGAAACCCGATCGGTACCTTGCCGCCTCATCGAGGCGTGGCCTTCATCCCGCTGGCCAATATGCGGCGCCGCTCAGGCGTCGCTTTTCGCAGGGGAGATAGCCAGACATGCATATCCACGAGAGAGGCGCGGCGCTCGCCTTTGCAGTCCTCGTCGCGATCACGGGCTGTAAGGGCAGTGCCGGCAAGGACGGCGCTTCGGGCGCTCCTGGTGCGCCGGGCGCTCCGGGCGCGGACCTGCGGCCCCCGATGACGGCAGAGACCTGCACCTACTGCCACGCGACTGGCGCCATCGCCGATCCGACCCCGTTCCACGACAGCGCGGCGACCGTCGCCACGGCGAAGGGCTCGATCCAGATCCTCTCCGCCGACTTCACCGCCGGTGCCGGCGGCGTGGTCAAGCCGGTCGTCACCTTCCAGGTCTTCGACCGAAACGGCGTCGAGCGGACCGACCTGACCAAGTTCAACTTCACCGCAACCGAGCTGATCCCCGCCACCGCGACGACTCCACAGCACTGGGCGTCCTACGTGTGGGCGAGCGCGACCGGCTTCGCCGGCGGCGTCCCGAGCCGCGAGGCCCCGACCACCGTCGCCTACGCCGGAGGCCACTACTCGTACACGTTCACGACCGACATCAGCTACCAGACGGCGGCGACGGTCGGCTCGCCTCCGGCCTACGACGCGGCGAAGGTCCAGCGGATCGGCATCCAGCTTGCGTCCGACGCGACCAAGACATTCGACTTCGCCAACGGGGTCGCCGACTTCACCCCTGGCACCACGGCGCCCAACGCGGCGCTCTCCCGGGAGATCGTGAAGACCGACGCCTGCAACGCCTGCCACGGCCGCCTGACGATCCACGGCCGCCGCGTCGAGGTGCAGTACTGCACCACCTGCCACAACCCGGGGCTCGTCCAGGACGGCAACCTCACGGGCGACCTGGGCCCGTACGTCCACAAGATCCACGGCCGCGAGAAGCTCACCAGCCCGACGACGCCGATCATGGCTGGCCTGATCCCGGCGGAGATCACGTACCCGCAGAGCATCATCCACTGCGACACGTGCCACACGGGCGCCGAGGGGCAGCGCTGGAACACCAACCCCTCCATCTACGCCTGCACGAGCTGCCATGACTCGATCTCGTTCGTGAGCCCTCCACCAACGGGCCTGACGCTTCACTCTGGCGGCGTCGCCGTCGACGCCGACTGCGCGGGGTGCCACGGCGCCACGAGCACGGGCAAGCGGAACATCAAGATCGCGCACTCGGTCCCGGCGGAGGACGAGGCCAGGAAGCTCCTGCCGCAGTTCGGCACCGTGACGTACGACGCCACGGCGAACACGCTCGCGGCCCAGTTCCGGATCGTCGACCCGACGAACGCCAACGCCCCGTACGCGCTCACCAACTCGTACTTCACGCAGGCTGGCGGCGCCTCGTCGCTGACGATGCTCGTGGCGTTCGCGAACGCGGACTTCACGAACGCTGGCCAGACGGGCACGACGTTCGGCCAGCCGCTCAACGTCAACCTGTTGGCGCTCCCCGCGGGCTCCACCCTCTCGGCGCAGGACGCCTCGGGCTATTACACGCTGACCGTCACCAATGCGCTGCCGGCCTCGGCCATCACCCCGACCGTCGCCGTCGGCGGCACGGTCGCGATCCAGGGCCACCCGGCGTTCTCGGTCGCGGGTGTCGTCACCCGCATCCCGATGCCCAACGCGTCGAAGAGCTTCACGATCAACCTGAGGACCGGCAGCACGACCGCTCCTGCCGCCCGCCGCGCGGTGGTCAACATCGGCAAGTGCAACGACTGCCACTTCAACCTGAGCCTCCACGGCAACAACCGCACGGGTGACATCACCACCTGCGCGACTTGCCACAACACGGAGGCGACGGACGGCTCGCGGCGCCCTAACTTCACCACTCCTGGCGCGCTGGGCGCGGACGGGAAGCTCGAGGAGGGGATCGACTTCAAGTACATGATCCACTCCATCCACGGCACGGACCTCGGCGGCGCCATCACGGTCTACGGGTTCGGCGGCTCGGTGAACGACTTCGCCGACGTGAAGTTCCCGAACGCCCCGTCCAACTGCCTCGCCTGCCATGAAGCCGGGACCTACCAGGCCCCGGTCGCGGCGGCGCTGGGCACCAGCACGTTCGCAGGCGCCGACCGCGCGTCGGGCACGGACAACCTCCGCACGACCAAGGGGCTCGCCACCTGTGGCGCGTGCCATCGGGCTGGGGCGATGCAGTCCCATATGATCCAGATGGGCGGCGCGACGGGCGTGACGCAGGCGCAGATCGACGCGGTCAACAAGTAGTCGTTCGAACGCGGTGATGTCCCCGGCGGGGGCGGGCTTCGGCTCGTCCCCGCCGTTCGTTTCGGGCCCGCGGGCGCCGCGCTGCAACCGCTTCAGATCGAATCGGTCATGGGGCAACTGCCCCGCGTTGTGTCATCTCGCGCAGAGCCCAGGCGGGTGCGCGCGCTTCGCCGCGGGAGTGACGAGTGGCCAGCCGTCACGGGAGCCCTCGTCGGGAGCGAGCTCGTAGCGTGCTGATCCTTCACCATGGCGTCCCTCCTTTCGCGCTCGGCTCGCTGAGATCGCCGCTTCACACGGCCTCGGGAGGCGTGACGGTGGGTGATGGAGGTGGTGGGGCGCAGCATGCGGCAATGAGCACATGAGCGCATGAGCGCAGCCCGGATCGGGACGTCCTCGCGGCGTGACGTGTGCAGGGTATCGATCGGCTTGCCGGGTGATGGCCGGGACGCCGGCGCTGGAAGGCGTTGGGCCCGTCTAGAAGGTGGGGACAATCGGGCTGCCTCGTGGCCGCTCCGATTCGCCGGCAGGTGGACATGCAGCACTGACCAGCAAGCTCGTCGGCTCGACGAGGAGGACGTCAGAAATGCAGAGGCATACGCGCAGTGCACTGCTTGCGCTCGCGGCGATCGTGGCGATCGCCGGCTGCAGCGGCAAGGACGGATCCAACGGTGCGAATGGCGCCAATGGCACCAGCGGGGCCAATGGGACGAATGGGACCAACGGTGTCGCGGGCAAGCTGTCGCTCAAGATCGACAGCGTCTCGACGACCACCGTCGCCGGCGTGTTGACGTCGACGCTGACCTTCACGATCTCTCCGGCGGCCGCGGTCTGCCCGGGCGGAACCTGCAACGACACGCTGACCAACCTTGGGCAGAAGACCTTCTACGCCACGGAGTACGCCGCGGCGTCGAAGACCTTCACGACGGCCAAGAGCTTCAGCTTCGGCGGGTACCACTTCAAGGCCATCACGGCCGACGGTAACGGCGCCCAGTACACGGCCACCGCCGCGGCCTCGCCCACGAAGTTCGTCTTCGCCGCCGAGACCTCGGCGAGCGCGTTCGTCTACGGGTACGTCACCACCATGGCGGCGGTGCCTGCGCCGACGAGCGGTCACTACTACCTGCCCAGCAGCGTCGCGAGCGCGGCCAAGGTGTATGGCACGGTCGACTACACCTCCAACGCGAAGGTGACCGGCTGCGAGAAGTGCCACGGCAAGCCGTACTCGAAGCACGGCTACCGCCAGGCGACTGTCGCCGGGCTGAACGACTTCGTGGCTTGCAAGACCTGCCACACCGATCAGCGGGTCGGCTCGGACGCCGACTGGTACGTGCTGGCCGATGATCCGGCCGCGTGGGCCGCCGCCCTCGCCGCCGATGCGACCGCAGGGAACACTGTCGCCACGGACGCCCTGAGGGCCAAGTACCCCTACACCGCGAACGTCATGAACGACACGCACAACTCGCACGCGTTCGAGTTCGCGTATCCGCAGTCCATGGCGAACTGCGCGACCTGCCACGAGGGCATGCTCGCCAACATCATCACCGACGCGAACTTCACGCTGACGACCTGCAAGAGCTGTCACCCCGCGACCGCCAAGGCCGGCGTCGAGGCGAACCGCGCGCCGGCGCTCTGGACCGTCATGACGGTGACCTACGCGCACGCGTCGGTCGGTACGTCGTCGGCCGCCCTCAACGCGCCGTACGCGGGCCCGGCCTGCAACAGCTGCCACAAGGCGGGCGGGATCGGCCCGACCTTCGCCACGATCCACTCCGGCTTCGACAAGGCGATCTACGACGGGAACGGGGCGAAGTACTCTGCGGCCATCACGACGACGGTCGGTGCGGTGGCGTTCGACGCAACGACGAACGTCCTCACCATCCCGTTCAGCGTGGCTGGGACGGCCACGAACGCCCTGGTCAAGCCGACCGTGGTGATCAGCCTCTACGGATACGGCACCAAGGACTTCCTGGTAAGCGGCCACTCCAGCCAGGCGGACGGCACGAGCAACCTCGAGTTCACTGAAGGCGCCATGCAGCGGGGCAATCCCACGCTGTCGTCCAACAGCCCCCGGCTGACGGTCACTCCGGTCATGACCGCCGGCAACACGAGCTGGACCGCGACGGCCGACCTGTCGCTATGGGCCACCATGCTGTCCGGCGGCACCGTCAAGAGGGTGGAGGTCGCCGTGCTGCCCACGCTCGGCCTCGACCAGACCGCGGTGGTGAGCGCCACCAATCCGGCCATCGCCGTCGCCGGCGCGACCCAGACGGTCGCCGTCACCGCGACCGCGACGGATGCGCGCATCGCCGCGGCCGCCTCGTACGGGAAGGCCATCGTGGACGCCGCGAAGTGCAACGTCTGCCACGACGCGCTCGGGACGACGTTCCACGGCCCCAACTACGGCTCCGCCGGTGTCGTCGGTTGCCGCCTCTGCCACACCGTCGCCAGCGCCGGATCGCACCTCGAGATGCAGTCGCGGTCGATCGACTCCTACGTCCACGCGATCCACTCGATGCAGGCCTTCGACATCGCCACCGTCAACTTCGCGGATCCGGTCGCGTCGCTCCGCTACGACGATCACAACGAGGCCAACTACCCGAACTTCGCCGGGACGCTGAACTGCGAGTCCTGCCACACCTCTCCGGCCAAGGCGACGGACCCGAAGAACTACGAGGTGCCGGACCAGGCCAGGTCGCTGCCCGGAGTCCTCTCGGCCTCCAAGGGGTCGGCGCTCACCGGCAAGGTCCGCAACGTCGGCACGGTCGCCGCCGAGATCACCGGTCCGGGCGCGCGCGCTTGCGGCTCCTGCCACCGCGCGCAGCTCATCAACGAGGACAACATGTCCATGCTGGCGTCGCTCTACGCGCACACCAACCTGTACAGCTCGGACGTGACGGTGACGACCAACCAGTCGTTCCTCGACACGGCCGCGTACGTCGAGTCGCTCGTCGGCGGCCCGGCGTTCACGGGGACGGCGCCGGCAGGCGCGGCGGTCGAGCAGTGCGCGATCTGCCACCCGAACTCGGGCGGCGATCACCAGGCGCTGTTCAACACCTGGAAGAACGGCCTGTAGTCGAGCGAGCTGGGTGGTGAGGCGGGCTCCGGCCCACCTCACTATGTGTGAAGGCGTTCCGCAGCAAGGGACCCCGCAGGTGGCTTCGGCCGCCTGCGGGGTTCGCCGTATGTGCTCAGATTCACTCGCTAGAGACCGATTCAACCGTGGGGCAACTGCCCCGCGCATGCGCCATACCGCGCAGACCCCGGGCGGGTGCCAACGCTCCGGCTGCAGGAGCGATCAATTGGCTCCACGCAACTGCGCGTCCGCCGGCCGCGACCCCCAGGCGATCCGATCGGCCACATAAACATCCTCTTTTCGCTCTAGACAGGCGGGCATCGCCGATTCACGTAACGTCACGATGGCTGACGGTCATCCCCGGAGACCGGTGTGCCGCGATGTAAGGCCACGTTTGCTCGAACGCGCCGGAACAGTTCGAATCGTGGCGTTCTAGCGGCGTGCCGTGTGCAAGGGATCGCCCAACCTTCCGGGAAGGCCGGGACAACGACGGCGTCGAGCGCGTTGGGCCCGCTCAAGACGTGAGGACGATCGGGCTGCCTCGTGGCCGCTCCGAGTGACCGGCAGGTGGACAAGCAGCACTGACCAGCAAACTCGTCGGATCGACGAGGAGGACGTAAGGAATGAATAGTCATACGCGCAGTGCACTGCTTGCGCTCGCGGCGATCGTGTCGGTCGCCGGCTGCAGCGGCAAGAACGGCGCCAACGGCGCCAACGGAACTGACGGCACCAATGGCACCAATGGTGTTCCGGGCGTCTCGTCGGTGACCGCCGACCTCGCCATCAAGGTCGTCAGCGTCACCACGAGCTCGCCGATCGCCGTGCGGTTCACGCTGAAGGACAAGCGTGGCTACCCGGTGGACGTCAACGGCATCTACTCGGTCAACACGGTCATCCAGCCGCGGTTCGGGCTCGCCTACACGAGCAAGGACGCCGCGGGCAACGTGCTGCCGTACACCGTCCTCACGAACTCCAGCTCGACGACCAAGCCCACCCTCTTCCAGCCCACGGTCTTCAACCCGGCGACCGCCGGCCAGGGCACGCTCGTGGAGAACGGCTCGGGCGCTGGCGACTACACCTACACCTTCCCGACGACCTCCACGACGGGCGGTGCGCAGGCCGTCGCGTACGACGCGACCAAGCTCTCGGCCACCCACGTCGTCTGGATCCAGGCCACCCGCCAGACGAACCTGGACTTCACGGATGACCCGAAGGGCTTCTCGGCCGCCAACCAGGAGTACGACTACGTCCCTGCCGGCGGCACGCCGGTGAAGCGCGAGGTCGTGCTGACCGCGAACTGCAGCAAGTGCCACGACGGGTTCAGGCCCGGCAACGGCTCGATCGCGGGCTCGACCTTCCACGGCGGCGGCCGCGTCGACGCCGGCTTCTGCAACATCTGCCACAACCCGGGCCGCACCTCCAACCCCTCGGCCGACAGCAAGGTCTTCGTCCACCGGCTTCACGGCTCGGCCGCGCTGCAGCCGGCGAACCTCTTCCATGGCATGTCGGTCACCTACCCGCAGGACGTCCGCAACTGCGGCACCTGCCACGCCGGCGCCGCCCAGGGTGACCAGTACAAGACCAACCCGTCGATCCTGGCTTGCGGCTCCTGCCACGACTACGTGAGCTTCTCCGGCGCGGCGACGGCTACCTGCACCGACCCGGTGACCGTGGACGCCACCGGGCTCGCCGTCCCCTGCAACCACATCGGCGGCACCCAGGCCAACGACGCGGCCTGCAGCGGCTGCCACAGCGCGGCGAGCATCACGACCAAGCACGCCGCCGTCGTCCCGCCCGACGCGAACAACATCTTCGACGTGGCGGCGGCGTCCGGTGGCAACCAGCGGACCAACGCGGCCTACATCGCGGCGGGCGGCTACGTCCCGCCGGGCGCGGCGGTCATCACCAACGACGTGCTGAGCGTCTCCCGCAACGCGTCCAAGCAGCCGGTCATCGTCTTCAAGTTCAAGAAGAGCGTCGGCGGCGCCACCGCCACTGACGTCGTCTTCAACACGTACGCCGCCGGGACCACCGAGGAGCTCATGACCGGCTTCGTCGGGGCGCCGAGCGTCTACTTCGCGTTCGCGGTGCCGCAGGACGGGATCACCGCCCCGGCGGACTTCAACGCGACGGTCAACGGCTACCTCCGCAGCATCTGGAACGGCTCCGCGACCGGCGCTGGCGCCGGCACGATGACCGGTCCGGACGCCACCGGCTACTACACCGTCACGCTCACCGGCGTGGTCGTCCCCGACACGGCGACGATGCTCACCGGCGGCATCGGGTACAGCTACGATCTGTCGAGCACGCAGCCGCTCACGCAGATCGACCTGCCCGCATATCCGACCAGGGCGGCGCTCAACCCGGCGTACGCGACGAAGCTCACGGGCGGCCTCATCGTCCCGGTGGCGAACGTCGCGAAGGTGGCGACCGCCGGTTCGACGGCGACGGACGGCAAGTACACCGCCCGCCGCGCCATCGTGGACAACGCCAAGTGCAACGCCTGCCACGCGGGGCTCGGCGTCGAGCCCAACTTCCACGTCGGGCAGCGCAACGACGGGCCGACCTGCTCGTTCTGCCACACCCCGAACCGCACCAGCAGCGCCTGGTCGGCCAACTCGAAGGACTTCCTGCACGCGCTCCACGGCGCCAAGGTGCGCTACACGCCGTTCACCTGGCACCAGGTCTCCGCGACCGAGGGCTTCTGGGACGTCGAGTTCCCGTCGCCCGTGAACCGGTGCGAGGCGTGCCACGTGGCGGGCGCCTACTTCTTCACGGTCGCCGAGGAGAGCTCGCTGGTGCCCAACCTGCTTCCGAGCACGGTCGGCACGGGCACCTACGCCGCTGGGTCGGCCCACTCGCCGTACATCACCGAGGGCACCGCGTACGGCGCGGGCTTCTCGTTCACCGCCGCGACCGGCGCGTATGTCGACGCCGCGAGCACGACGCTCGTCGTCAGCCCGATCACCGCCGCGTGCTCGGCCTGCCATGACAGCCCGCTGGCGCTCGCCCACATGGAAGGCAACGGCGGCTCGTTCTACGCGCCGCGCAGCGCCGCCGTCCCCGCGATGGAGCAGTGCCTGCTCTGCCACGGGCAGGGCAAGACCGCGGCCGTCGACGTGGTCCACCAGTAGGTTGAAGTCGCCGTCCGGCCGGGGGGCGTGAGCTCCCCGGCCCTCGGAGCAGGTGAAGTTGAGAGGGCGGATCCTTCGGGGTCCGCCCTCTCTGTCTTTCGCGCTGACCCCCTCTGGAGCGTTCACCCCGGCGTACGCGGCGCGGCGCGGTAGGATGGCCCCGTGAAGCTCTCGCGCATCCTCGGGCTCATCATCGGGTTCGTCTTCGTGCCGGCCGCGGCGCTCCTCACCGTCGGCATCCTGATCCTGGTCTTCGGGTCGAGGGGGCGCGACTACCTCTTCGGCGGGCTCGTCGTCGCGATGGTGGTCACCACCGTCATCGGCGGGATCTCCGCCATCGTGGTGCTCCGGCGCGAGGCGCGGCTCGCGCGGCTGCAGACCGACTTCGTCAACAAGGTCTCCCACGACCTGCGCACGCCGCTGACCTCCATCCGGATGTTCGTGGAGACGCTCCAGCTCGGGCGGCTCACCGATCCGACGCGCCAGCAGGAGGCGCTCGAGATCATCGCCGAGGAGACCGAGCGGCTCTCCGGCCTCATCAACCGGCTCCTCGACTGGGCCCGCATGGAGTCCGGCCGCCGAACCTACGATCTGCGCCCCGAGCCGCTCCGCCCCATCATCGACGCTGCGGTCGCGGCCCTCGCGCCGCAGCGGCTCCACCACCCGGCCGACGTGCAGGTGCACGTGGCCGACGGCCTCCCTCGCGTCCTCGCGGACCGCGCGGCCCTCGTCGAGGCGCTCATCAACGTCCTCAGCAACGCCTTCAAGTACACCGGCGCCGACAAGCGCATCGTCGTCACGGCGATCCGCGCGGGGCCCACCGTCCGGATCGCGGTGGGCGACAACGGGCCGGGGATCTGCAAACAGGACCTGAAGCGGGTCTTCGACCGCTTCTACCGGGCGCGGGACCCGCTCGACCGGATGATCGAGGGCTCCGGGCTGGGGCTGTCGATCGTGAAGCACATCGTCGCCGCGCACGGCGGCAAGATCGAGGCGGAGAGCGAGCTGGGGAAGGGGACCACCTTCACCGTCACGCTCCCCGTGGTCGACGAGGAGCGGCGGTGAAGGGGCGCATCCTGATCGTCGAGGACGATCCGTCGATCCTTCGCGGGCTCCAGCTCAACCTGGGGATGGAGGGCTTCACCGTCCGCTCGGCGATGGACGGCGAGGCGGGGCTCGAGCTGGCGCGCACGGAGAAGCCGGATCTGCTGCTCGTCGACGTGATGCTGCCGAAGCTCGGCGGGCTCGAGCTGGTGCGCCGGCTGCGCGAGACGGACACCGAGATCCCCATCCTCATCCTCTCCGCCAAGGGGCAGGAGACGGACAAGGTGACGGGGCTCCAGTTCGGCGCCGACGACTACATGACGAAGCCGTTCGGCCTCAAGGAGCTGCTCGCGCGGATCGAGGCGCTCCTGCGCCGGCGGCAGCTGCGCGCGGGCGGCGCTCCGCACGAGACGATGAAGCGGGCGGGGCCGATCGAGATCGACCTCCGGGCGCGGCGCGCCACCACCTGGGGCCGGCCGCTCGAGCTGACGTCGCGGGAGTTCGACCTGCTCGCGTGGTTCGTCACGCACCCCGACCGCGTCTTCTCGCGCGAGCAGCTGCTGGAGGCGGTCTGGGGGTCGCGCTACTTCGGGACCGCCCGCACCGTGGACAACTTCGTCGCCCGCCTGCGCTCCCACCTGGGCGACGACGCCGAGGAGCCGCGCCACCTCGAGACCGTGCGGGGGATCGGGTACCGGTTCAACCCGTAGGTCGGCGCACGATCGCTGCCTGCGGCCGGCGGGCTCGTCGCGCAATCCTTCTCCCTCACCCTGACCCTCTCCCTCAGTGAGGGAGAGGGGACGTAATCAGTTGGGGCGATCGTTCAGCCGAGCAGCGCCTCCCGCACCCGCCGCGCGAGGGCGTCGTCCTCCCACGGCATCACCGTCCGTGGATCGAGCACCACGCGCCCGTGTTCGATCCGTCCCACCATCGGCGGGTCGCCGCGGCGCAGCCGGGCGGCGAGGGCGTCGGCGTCTCCCGGCGGCAGCGCGAGGAGCGTCGTCGGGAGCGTCACGCCGGGGAGCGTCCCGCC
>JBAVTL010000698.1:0-2084 GCA_049696175.1 Anaeromyxobacteraceae bacterium | reverse complement strand
GTGGCGGCGAGCGTCGCGTTCCCGGTGGACTACGGCTGCGGTCAGCTGCCGGCGCAGGCGCTCGGGGCTGGGGAGAGGGGGTGGGACCTCGCCGCGACGCGCCCGACGGGGTCGGTGAACGTCTCGGTGCTCCCCATCGATGAGCGGGGCGGCGGCGACCGGGTCCTGGTGCTGGTGCACGACCTGAGCATCGTCGATCGCCGCGCGGACACGACGCGGCGCTTCACCTTCTTCGCCTTCGCGCTGGTAGGGCTGGTGGGGGCGATCGCCGCGCGCGCCGTCGCGCGGTTCACGTGGCGGACCTGGACGGCGGAGCTGAGGCGCCTCCTGGCGGCGCCGTTCTCGATGGAGGAGCCGACGGGGTCGGCCCGGCGCTTCCTCCCGCTGCTCAGCGACGTCCGAGACCTCGTCTCGACGCTGACGGCGGAGGAGGCGCGCGGGGGCTCGGCCTGGACGCCGGATCGCCTGCGGCAGGTGCTGCACCGCAACCTCCGCGGCGAGGGGATCGTCGTGGTCGCGAACCGGGAGCCCTACATCCACGATCGGGCGGAGGATGGATCGATCCGGGTCCTGCACCCGGCCTCCGGCCTCGTGACCGCGCTCGAGCCGGTCATGCGGGCCTGCTCCGGGACCTGGATCGCCCACGGCAGCGGGACGGCCGACCGCGAGACGGTGGACGGGCGCGATCGCCTGCTGGTGCCGCCGGGGGAGGAGGCGTACACGCTACGCCGGATCTGGCTCACGAAGGAGGAGGAGAAGGGCTTCTACTACGGCTTCGCCAACGAGGGGCTCTGGCCGCTCTGTCACATCTCCCACACCCGCCCCGAGTTCCGCGCCTCGGACTGGGAGCACTACAAGCGGGTGAACCGGCGGTACGCCGAGGCGGTCGCACGGGAGACCGACGTCCAGGACCCCATCGTCCTCGTGCAGGACTACCACTTCGCGATGCTGCCGAAGTACCTGCGGGAGCTCCGTCCGCGCGCGACCATCCTCACCTTCTGGCACATCCCCTGGCCCAACGCCGAGCGCTTCGGGATCTGCCCGTGGGAGCGGGAGATCCTCGAGGGGATGCTTGGCGCGAGCATCATCGGCTTCCACACGCAGGCCCACTGCAACAACTTCGTCGAGTCGATCGACCGGTACCTGGAGTCGCGCATCGACCGCGAGCGCCAGTCCGTCGTGCTGGGCGGGCGTGAGACGCTCGTCCGCGCCTACCCCATCTCGATCGAGTGGCCAAGCCACTGGGCGGCGGGGACGGCCACGGCGGCGGAGTGCCGCGAGGCGGTGCGCCGGGAGCTCGGGCTCGCTCCCGACGTCGTGCTCGGGGTCGGGGTCGATCGGATCGACTACACGAAGGGGATCGAGGAGCGGCTCCTCGCGGTCGAGCGCTTCCTGGAGCGCAACCCCGCGTGGGTCGGGAAGTTCACCTTCGCGCAGGTGGGGGCGCCCAGCCGGACCGTGATCGAGGCCTACCGCGCGCTCAACGAGCGGGTGGAGCAGCTCGCGGAGCGGATCAACGCGCGCTTCGCCACCTCCCGGTGGAGGCCGATCGTGCTGATGCGGCGCCACCACGAGCCGCCCGCGATCTTCCGGCTCTACCGCGCGGCCGACCTCTGCTACGTGTCGAGCCTCCACGACGGGATGAACCTCGTCGCGAAGGAGTTCGTCGCGAGCCGCGAGGACCTGCGGGGCGTGCTCGTCCTCTCGCGCTTCACCGGCGCCGCCCGGGAGCTCACCGAGGCGCTGGTGGTCAACCCATACGACATCGAGGCGGCGGCCGCCGCCATCGCCGCCGCGGTCGCGATGCCGGCGGAGGAGCAGGAGGAGCGGATGCGCTCGATGCGCGCGATGGTCGCCGACTTCAACGTCTACCGCTGGGCCGGCAAGATGCTGATCGACGCGACGCGGACGCGGCGGCAGGAGCGGTTGGCCAGCCGCCTCTCCGGCGGGTTCGGGGGGTTCGGAGGGGAGGGCGCCGCGTGAGGGACCTGCTCTCGCAGGCGTCCAGCGGCGTGGTCGCAGGGCTCGCGAGCCCAGGCACCCTGCTCGTGTTCGACTTCGACGGCACGCTCGCGCCGCTCGTC
>JBAVTL010000697.1:0-4090 GCA_049696175.1 Anaeromyxobacteraceae bacterium | reverse complement strand
GGCGACGCTCGGGGCGGGCGCCGGCTCGACGCTCACGTCCGTCACGAAGCCGTTGCCCGCGCTGGAGACGACCTCGACCCTCCAGACCCCGGGGACGTCGGGCAGGAACGCGAGGCTGCCCACCCGGTCCGTCCTGCCCGTGGCCCAAGGGCGCTTCGCGTCGGACGGCGAGAAGACCTGGAAGGTGGCGTCGGCGAGCGGATCACCGTCGTCGTGTGCCGCTCGCACCGCGATCGCGCGACCCCGGATCACCTCGTGGGTGGCCGCATGAGCGCGCGCGCCAACCGGTGAGACCAGTACGAGGATCGATGCGAGGAGGGGGGCCGGCGAAAGGCGACCGCAGTGCATCCCAAGTCGGTAGCACTCATCTCCAGCGCGTTCCAGCATCCCCCGCCCGCGGGGGGCGGCGGCGACAACGCGGGCTTACGGGGCTCCGCTGCACTACAATGAACTGGAATGACGACCGCAAGCACCACCTGGTCCGTTCGCGGACACCTCATCGGCATGGATCGAGTGGACACGCACCTCTGGCGCGTCACCGTGGACGGCGTCCCGCTCGCGAGCTTCTGCACCGAGAGCCGCGGCCGCGCCGCGGGCACGGCTGAGGCCCGCCGGCTCGAGTTCACCGCGAAGGAGGGCCAGCGGCGTTAGCTCGCGCTGACGTCGCGCCCCGCCACGCTCACGCCGCGAAGTGCTCGTCGACGAGCGTCTTCGCGAGGTACATCGAGCTCGTGAAGGCGGGCGAGATGGGGTTCATCACGTGGACGGTGCCGTCCACCGCGAGGACGATGAAGTCCATCATCAGCTCCTTCGTCCGCCAGTCGACGAGCTGCGGCCGGATCCCCACCTTCTCGGCCGCGTCGAAGAGGGCCGGGTCGTAGCTCTTCACGAGCCGCGCGGCGTCCCGGTGGAAGTAGGCGGGCAGGTACTTCTTCGGCTCGGTGAGCGCGACCGAGCGGAACCCGGGGTTCGTGAAGAAGAGGGCCGCGTCCTCGAGCAGGATCCGGGCGCCGTCGGCGCCGGTCCCGTGCAGCCCCCGGTAGTTCTCACGCCCGAAGGCCGGGATGGCCGTCGGCCCGACGTAGACGTCCCCCGCCGCGCTGCGGCTGAAGTGGACGCCCAGGAACGGGTTCCGGACGTCCGGGACCGGGTAGATGTTCCCGTTGACGGGGAAGGACGCGCCCGCCCGGAGCTTCCGGTAGATCCCCTTGAACGGGATGAGCCGGTACTCCCCGCCCATCCCGAAGGCCCCCGCGACCACGTCGCACCACGCGCCCGCGGCGTTGACGAGCCGTCCGAAGCTGACCTTCCCCTGCGAGGTCCGCACCGCGTCGATCCCCGCGCGCCCCTCGAACCGGCAGCCGGTGGCGATCCGCACCCGCCCACCCGCCTCCAGCTCCGCGCGGAGTGCCTCCAGCACCCGCTTCGGGTCGACCGCCGCCGTGTCGAGGGAGTGGAGCGCCTTCCCGACCGTCCTGGCCATCGGCTCGATCCCGGCCAGCTCCCGCTCGTCGACGAACCGCACCCGCGCGCCGTTGGCCGTCGCGCGCCGGTGGAGCTCCTCGAGCGCCGCGAGCTCCGCCTCGGTCCGGGCGACGATCACCTTCCCCGCCTCGAGGAGCGGCAACCCCTTCTCGCGGCAGAAGGCCTTCATCAGCCGGTTGCCTCCGAGGCAGGACCGCGCGCGCAGCGAGCCGGGCGCGTAGTAGATGCCGGCGTGGAGGACGCCGGAGTTCCGGCCGGAGGCGTGCTGCCCGAGCCGCTCCTCCTTCTCG
Source organism: Anaeromyxobacteraceae bacterium (assembly GCA_049696175.1). Classification (GTDB taxonomy): domain Bacteria; phylum Myxococcota; class Myxococcia; order Myxococcales; family Anaeromyxobacteraceae; genus DATIVK01. The sequence goes on along the minus strand of JBAVTL010000697.1, from coordinate 2,315 downwards.
ATGACGAGGATGCCGGTGCGCCCGCGCGCGGCGAGCTCACGGGCGATCGTCAGGCCGATGATGCCGCCACCGACGACGAGGATCTCGACGCGATCGGGGAGCATGTGACCTCGGGGCGGGGGCGGCTCAGGGGCGGTTGGGGGGGGCCGGCGTCAGCGCCGGGGCGGCGGCAGGCTCCGCGGCCTGCGGGCCGCCGAGGTAGGTGTAGCCGCGCATGACGGCCTCGTAGAAGTCGGCCTGGGAGACGCCGTCCTTCGGGCGCATCGCCCCGTCCTTCACGCGCTGGTCGATCGAGTTCTTCACCCGCCGGAAGATGTCGTTCGGCTCGTACTGCACGCGCCCGAGCACCTTCTCGATGGTGTCCCCGGGGATGACCTCCTCGATGTAGAAGTCCTCCGGGTCCTCGTCGTCGGTGAAGACGTGGATCTCGTTCACCCGGCCGAAGAGGTTGTGCATGTCGCCCATGATGTCCTGGTAGGCGCCGGTCATGAACATGCCGAGGAAGTAGGGCTCGCCCGGCCTCAGCTCGTGCAGCGAGAGCGTCTCGTCGACGCCGTCGTTCTCGATGAACTGGTCCACCTTCCCGTCCGAGTCGCAGGTGATGTCCACGATGGTGCAGTCGTGCGTGGGCGGCTCGGCGAGCCGGTGGAGCGGGACGATCGGGAAGAGCTGGTCGAACGCCCAGTGATCCGGCGCCGACTGGAAGAGCGAGAAGTTCGCCATGTACTGATCGGCGATCTTGTCCCCGAGGTCGCGCGTCTCGCGCGGCAGCCGCTTCTTGCCGCGGTTGAGCTCGGCGATCGTCCGGGCCAGCTTCCAGAACAGCGTCTCGACGACGGCGCGCTCGCGGAGGCCGATCATCCCCAGGCGGAACATCTGGAGGGCCTCCTCCTTCTTCGCGACCGCGTCGTGGTAGGCCTCCGCGCGGTTGCGCGCGGTCAGCGACGCGACCACCTCGCGCATCTCCCGGACCACCTTCGGCTCGTTGGGATCCGGCGTCTCGACGGCGGCGATCTCCTCCGCCGAGCCGATCTCGATGTGCCCGAAGACGTTCATGATGATGCAGGCGTGGTGCGCGACGACGGCGCGCCCGGACTCGGAGACGATGTTCGGCTCCGGGACCCCCTCGTTGGTGCAGACCCGCTGCAGGTTGTGGACGATGTCCCCGACGTACTCGTCCATCGAGTAGTTGACGGACGAGGCGTAGCCCTCCGAGTGGGTCCCGACGTAGTCGACGCCGAGCCCGCCGCCGACGTCGAAGAACTCGATGGGGAGCCCCATCTTGCGGAGCGTCGCGTAGATGCGCGCCCCCTCGTTCACCGCCTCCTTCACCACGCGGATGTCGGTGAGCTGGGAGCCGACGTGGAAGTGGAGGAGCCTGGCGCAGCCCTCCTTCCCCGCGTCCTTCAGCAGCTTGACCGCGCGGATCAGCTCCGGCGCGGTCAGCCCGAACTTGGCGAAGTCGCCGGACGAGCCCTCCCACTTGCCGGTCCCGCGGGTCGTGAGCTTGGAGCGGAGGCCGATGAGCGGCTCCACCTGCATCTCGTCGGCGAGCCGCAGCAGCTGCGGCAGCTCGGAGAGCTTCTCGATGACGACGATCACCTTGCGGCCGAGCTTCCTGCCGAGCAGCGCGAGCCGCAGGTACTCCTCGTCCTTGTAGCCGTTGCAGATGGTGAGCGCCTCGGGATCCGTGTTGTACGCGAGGACGATGAGGAGCTCCCCCTTCGATCCCGCCTCCAGCCCGTGGTGGTACGGCGCGCCGGCGTCGAGGATCTCCTCGACCACCTCGCGCATCTGGTTCACCTTGATCGGGAAGACGCCGAAGTACCTGCCGCCGTACGCCATCTCGCCGATGGCGTGCGCGAAGCACTCGTTGATCTGCTTCACCCTGGCGCGCAGCACGTCCTGGAACCGGACGACGCACGGGAAGCCGATCCGCCGCTCCTGGATGTCCTCGACCACGTCCATCAGGTCGATGACCGGACCCGGCTGGCCCATGGGGTGGACCACGACGTGCCCCTTCTCGTTCACCGCGAAGAAGCCGGCCCCCCAGCCCGGGACGTTGAAGTACTGCGCCGCGCGCTCGATCGACCAGTCGGACGGGGCGGTCACCGTCGTCGCGTCACTCCTCGGCTCGGGAAGGCTCATGTACGTTCGACTCTCTACACCCCGCCGCCCGCGATTTGAAGGGGGCGGAATCGACTCGACGCCCGCCCTCCGCTATGACCGGAGGCGACGTGAGCGCTCGCCTCCCCCACCCGCACGCCGAGCCCCGCGCCGCGGCCTCGCTGCGAGCCCGCCTCGGCGGCCTGCGC
>JBAVTL010000696.1:0-1873 GCA_049696175.1 Anaeromyxobacteraceae bacterium | reverse complement strand
GCGATGACCGCCGCGCCGTCGCTCGCCGGGACGATGCCGGCGATCCTCCGCCTCGTCGCGAGGTCGGCGATCTTCGCCGCGGCCGCCTCGGGGGCTCGATAGTCGAGCGCGACGTCGTCGGGGAGATCGCCGAAGCGCTCCTCGACGCAGTGGCAGCGGTCGGAGCCGATGAGGAGCGGCACGCCAAGCCGCGCGGCCGCCGCCCGGAAGTCCTCGAGCCGGTAGCTGGTCGACGGCACGAGCAGGAGGAGCTCGCCTGGAGGAGTGGAGGTCGCGCTCACGCGTGGTTGCTCATGACGGGCCGCGCGCCTTCGCGCCCTGAATAGACGACGGGCGGCCAGGTTTCCCTAGCCGCCCGCTCCTACTGTGGACCCGATCGGGATCGAACCGATGACCTTCTGAATGCCATTCAGACGCGCTCCCAGCTGCGCCACGGGCCCTCGCTGCGTGATCTTTTCCCCCTGGCTTGGTAGCCCGAGGGACCGGCTACTTAGCGCGCCCACGGCAGGGGCGTCAAGCGTGAAGCGCGCGACCGTTCCGATTCGTCACCCTGTCGCCGCGTGGCTCCAGTCGTGGGCCCCGCGCTGGGGGAGCCCGGTTCAGGCCCAATCCCATTCACGCACGATTTCAGCCACTTGGCGGAGGGCCTGCACGGCGAGCCGATGGCATAGCGGTTGCTAACCATCACAGTGGAGGCACGACATGCGCAAGCCACTTCTCCTCTCTCTCGCCATCGCGATCATCCTCCCCGCCTTCGCGCGGGCCGACTGGCCGCCAGCGGGACGGAACGCGACGAGCGCGCGGGCGGCCCAGCCGTCCGCTGGCTACGTCGTCAGGGATCGGTCTTCGGCGCTCCTAGCGCCTTCACCGAGGAGACCGGGCCCCGTCCGTCCAGCGCCGCGCGTCTCCTACGGCTCGTCCGCCTTCGTCCTCGGCGTGGACGCGATCCCGTTCTGGATGGGCTGGAGTTGGGGGTGGGGCTACTACCCGCTCTGGCCGAGCCCGTACTACCCCGGCGAGGAGCCCGGCTACGTTCCGGCCGACGCGAACCGGATCACGGCGCGGCTCGAGGCGAACGTCGCCGGCGAGCAGCGCGCCGTGGTGGGCACGCTCGCGATGTCCATGGAGGGCCAGCGCGCCGGCTTCAGCGCCGACGTCGGCGGCCTGGCGATCTCCGCCCCCGCTGGATCGACGATGGGGGACGCGACGCTCACGCTGGGCGGAGCCCGCGCAACGTGGACGGTCCTCAGCGACGCCGCCTTCCGCGTGCGGTTGGAGCTGGGCGGCTCGATGCTCTCGGTCCCAGGCACGGGGCGCTACGCGGGCGTGAGCTACGCCAACACCATGTCCTTCGGCCCGCAGGTCGGTGTCTCCGCCAACCTCGGCCTCGTCGGCCCGCTCGGACTGGAGGGGTACGCGCGCGTGACCCCGATCCCGGTCAACGTCCTCGACGCCAAGGCAGGCCTCGCCTTCCGCGGCGGACCGCTCGCGGTCACCGCCGGCTGGCGCTTCATCGACGTGAACGGTGACCGCATCGACAGCCCGGAGGCACACTTCTCCGGGCCGGAGCTCGGCCTCCAGTTGGCGCTCTAGGGGCCCCCATCACACCCCCTCTCCCCCACCGGGGGAGAGGGACGCGGGTGAGGGGGCAGGCCCTCGCTACTTCTTCGACGTCTTCGCGGTGGCGGCCTTGCGCTTCTTCGCCGCCTTCCACTGCTGACGGCGACGGTTCTTCACGCGGATGTGCTTGCTCTTCGAGTTTGCCATCTCTTCTCCTGGGAAGCTTTTCGAGGGGCGAGTCTATACCACGGGGCCCGGGCGACCGTCAGGCCGCACCGCGCGCCCTGGGAGGCGCCGCGTCGCGCCGGGAGAC
>JBAVTL010000695.1:0-2225 GCA_049696175.1 Anaeromyxobacteraceae bacterium | reverse complement strand
CGAAGCGAAGGCCTAGCCCCGCCGCACCGAGCATCCCCGTCACCCGGGGGCGGACCTTCCCGGTCCGCCCCCAGACTTTTTCCAGCCGACAACCCTAGAGAAGCCAGAGGGAGAGACCGTGGCCGAGATCACCGCGAAGATGGTGCAGGAGCTCCGTGAGAAGACCGGAGCCGGCATGATGGACTGCAAGAGGGCGCTCACCGAGGTCGGTGGCGACTTCGCGAAGGCGGAGGACTTCCTCCGCAAGAAGGGGCTCTCCGCCGCCGCCAAGAAGTCGGCGCGCGCCGCCACCGAGGGGGCCGTCGCGAGCTACATCCACATGGGCGGCAAGATCGGCGTCCTCGTCGAGATCAACTGCGAGACCGACTTCGTCTCGCGCGGCGAGGCGTTCCAGACCCTCGTGAAGGACATCGCGATGCACATCGCGGCCGCGGCGCCGATCTGCGTGCGGCGTGAGGAGGTCTCCGCCGACCTCATCGCGCGCGAGCTCGAGATCGCGAAGGCGCAGGCCCGCGAGCAGAAGAAGCCCGAGGCGATCATCGAGAAGATCGCCACCGGCAAGATCGAGAAGTACTACTCGGAGGTCTGCCTCCTCGAGCAGGCGTTCGTGAAGGACGACAAGAAGAAGATCCAGGACGTGATCACCGAGGCCATCGCGAAGATCGGCGAGAACATCCAGATCCGCCGCTTCTCCCGCTTCGTCCTCGGCGAGGGGCTCGAGAAGAAGACCACCGACTTCGCGGCCGAGGTGGCCGCCGCGGCCGGCATCGCCAAGTAGCCCTCGTCGGGACGCCTCACCCCGCTGACCCCGACCCCGGTCCCGCGCCCGCGGGCCGGGGTCGACTCGTTTGGCCGGGCGCCGCCAGAGCCCCGGGGCCGCCGACTCAGCCCGCCTCGGCGAAGTACCTCCTCACCGCGGCGAGGCTCTCGTCCGGCTTCTCGCCGAACATCGTGTGGCCCGCGCCGGGGATGATCACCAGCTCGGTGCGCGGGAACAGCGCCATGTGGCGCCGCTGCATCGCCTCGCCGATCACCGCGTCGCAGCTCCCGGCGAGGAAGAGGACCTTCCCGGGGAAGCGCGCGACTCCGTGCGCGAAGTCGACGCGCCAGGTCCCGTCGCGGTCCCTCGCCGCGGCGAAGAGGGCCCGGGGGACGCGCGCGCCGGCGCGCCAGAAGGGCAGGACCGCCGTCCGGATGTCGCCGTCGCAGTAGTAGCCGGCCGTCGGGTGCCCGTCGAAGGGCGCGAACATGAGGCCGCCGACCAGGAAGTCGCGCCGGGCGTCCGCGTCGGGGCCGTCGACGTGCAGCGACTCGAGGAGCACCCTCGCGGCGAGCCTCGCCGCGGCCAGGCCCGGCCTCGGCGACATGTCGTGGGTCGCGGCCATCAGGAGCCTCGCTGTGTCAGAGGTGAGCATCCCCGGCTCGGCGAGGACCACCTGGCTAACCTTCTCCGGGTGGAGCCCCAGGTAGCCGGAGGCGAGCATCGCCCCCCATGAGTGGCCCACGATCCGCACTCGCCGCCCCGCGCCGTATCGGTCGACGACGGCGTCGAGGTCGGCGTAGAACGCGTCGAGCGTCAGGCGAGCGTCGGGGACGCGCTCGGAGAGGCCGCTGCCGCGCTGGTCGTAGAAGACGACGAAGTAGCGGTCCTGGAGGGCGGCGATCGGCAGGAGGTGGCGCGAGTCCAGGCCCGGCCCGCCGTGGACGACGATGACGGGCGGGCTGGCGGGGTCGCCGTACGTGAGGACGTGGAGCTTCACGCCGTTGAGCGGGACGCTGGGCAGGGTCGGGTCGTCGGTGACGGTTCCGGGGACCTCGTACCTGCCGCGCGTCGCGAACCAGCCAGCGCCGACCGCGACGAGGAGGGCGGCTGCGAGCGCGCCCACGATCCGGAGGGCCCAGCGGAGGGAGGAATTCATGTCCGTGCACCTTTCGTCGGGCCCGGCGCGTTCGAGCGCCATGGGCGGCCCTGGTCGAATGGTGCCCGTGGGCGCCTCGCGCCGCTTGACCGGGTGCGCCAACCGTCGTGCGCGGCGCGCCAGCGGTGCACACCCCGGGCCGCCTGCGCTGGTGTAGCGTTCACGCATGGACACAACGGTCCTCCCCGTCGCGAGCCGCGCCCTCCTGGAGTCCTGCCTGCGGCTGGGACTCGACGGCGACGCGCTGCTCGCGGCGGCGGGGATCGCGCGCGCGTCCCTCGAGGATCCGGACGCACGGCTGAGCGC
>JBAVTL010000694.1:0-2252 GCA_049696175.1 Anaeromyxobacteraceae bacterium | reverse complement strand
CACCCCGACGCTCGTGCACAACCGCGCCGAGACGGCCCGGCGCCGCGCGGAGGCGGCGGCCGGCGCCAAGCCGGTCGTGATCGCCGTGAAGCGGGGCGAGAAGATCATCGGCGACGGCGAGCGGATCGAGAAGCGCCACCTGCTGGTCTTCGACGGCATGCGCGCGCAGGCCCGCGCGTCCGATGGCGGGTCGGTGCGGCTCGGCGGCGGGGCGCTCGTCGCCCTGGCGGTCATCGTGCTCTGGCGCTTCGCCCGCCGGAACCTGTCCCGGCTCAAGCTGGCTCGCCGCGACGCGGTGCTGCTCTCGGCCCTGCTCCTCGCCACGCTGCTGCTCGGCTTCGTCGGGATCGCCGTCGCCGACGCGCTGCACGAGCGGTTCCTCCCTGGCGCTCGCCCCGCGCTCTACTACGTCGTGCCCTTCGCCGCCGGGGCGATGCTCGTGCGTCAGGTCCTCGCGCCCGAGATCTCGCTCCTCTTCGCGGTCGTGATCGGCGTCGTCGCCGGGCTGCTGGGGGGCCAGTCGGTCCCGCTCGCGCTCCACGCCACGCTCTCTGCCGTCGTCGCCGCCGGCCTCGTGGGAGTGAGCCGCGATCGGTCCGGCCTCTTCCGGGCGGGGCTCGCGGTCGGGGGCGTCGGCGCGGCGCTGGCGGCCGCGATCGCGCTCTACGGTTCACGAGGGCTGGGCGACGCAGCCCTCGGCGCGGCGGCGGCGCTGGTGGGCGGGGCGGTCGTCCTCCCGGTCGTGGTCCTCGGCTCCCTGCCGATCGTCGAGGGCGCCTTCGGGTACCTCACCGACGTGCGGCTCCTGGAGCTCGCCAACCTCAACCACCCGGCGTTGAAGGAGCTGATCGTGCATGCGCCCGGGACCTACCACCACTCGATCGTGATGGGGGCGATGGTCGAGGCGGCGGCGCAGGCGGTGGGGGCGAACCCGCTCCTCGCGCGCGTGGGGGCCTACTACCACGACGTCGGGAAGATCCGGAACCCGGCGTCGTTCGCGGAGAACCAGCGCGGTGAGAACCGTCACGACGCCCTCGCCCCGTCGATGAGCGCGCTCGTCATCAAGCGCCACGTCGCCGACGGCGTCGAGCTGGCGCAGCAGTGGCGGCTGCCGCGCGCCATCGTCGAGATCGTCCAGCAGCACCACGGCACCCGGTTCGTCGGCTACTTCTGGGCGATGGTGCAGCGCTCGGCGGAGGAGGGGAGGCGCAGCGAGGTGCTGGACGAGTCGGTCTTCAGGTACCCCGGGCCCCGGCCGCAGACGCGGGAGGCGGCGCTGGTGATGATCGCGGACTCCTGCGAGGCGAGCGCCCGCGCGATGGAGGCCCCCACCGCGGAGGCCTTCGGCGGGCTGGTCTCACGGCGCGTGAATGAGATCTTCAGCGAGGGGCAGCTCGACGAGTGCGAGCTGACGCTGAAGGACCTGAGCGTCATCGCGGCCGCGATGACGCGGGCGCTCGAGGCCGTCTATCACACTCGTCCGGACTACCCCGTCGGAAGCGTTGGGGGGGGTGAGCGCGTCCGGCCGCCGGTGCAGCTGGTGGTCCGCAAGTGACGGTCCTCGTGCGCAGCGAGCACCCAGGCGCGGGGACGGCGCCGCGGAGGCTCCGGGCGAAGGCGCAGACGTTCCTGCGCGCGCTCGGCCGCGAGGAGGCCGAGCTCTCGATCCTCCTCACCACCGACGCCGGGATCCGGCGGCTCAACAGGCGTTGGCGCTCCATCGACCGCCCCACCGACGTGCTCTCCTTCCCGCTATCGGATCCGCCGGGCGCTGGGACGCTCCTCGGGGACGTGGTAATTTCCCTGGACACCGCGGTGCGTCGTGGCGGCGAGGACGCGCGCACCGTTCGTGCGGAGCTGGACCGGTACCTCGCCCACGGCATCCTCCACCTGCTCGGGTTCGATCACGAGCGGCGGTCCGATGCGAAGGTGATGGCGGCCCGGGAGGAGGCGCTGGTCCGCGCCGAGGGGCTCGTCGGCGCCGCGATGAAGCATGGACGGATTGGCCGGTCGGGGAAGGGTCCCCGCCGGCGGAAGAAGAAGGAATGATGGATCCGTACGCCGACATCGATCTCGACTCCGAGTCGGTCTGGCTGGACGGCGCGTGGTTCACGCGCGACGCCCTGGCCCAGCGGATCCGCGAGATGATCCAGGCGGGCGACTTCCGGGTGTCGCGCCCCAGCCAGGCGCTCGAGCGGCTGGAGGCGGCGCTGGCCCGGTCGCGCGCCGTCTCGGTCCGCATGCCCGCCGAC
>JBAVTL010000693.1:0-3628 GCA_049696175.1 Anaeromyxobacteraceae bacterium | reverse complement strand
AGCTGATCAACGACCATGATGCCGCAGAAAAACGAAACAAAAAACCAGATGGCAAGGTGAACGATGATGATGACCAGGTTCTCTTTCCAATACGCCTGTAACTCTTTAGTTGCATGAATTGACATATTACCTCCTCTTTGTTTGGTGTTGACTCACGATCAAACTGTTTTCCGCAAAATTGATCCGGCAGTATCCTCCTTTCCGTGTGGGGGCTGCCGCCTGCCCCTGCCCTTCTTTGCGGGCGGTTAGTGGTTGGACTCCAAACTCCTCCTCGATTGAAAAAACGTGCCGCAATGAAACAACGACTGTTATGCGTATGCCCGTGAATAACCGAACTTCATCGAAAGCGCCTCGGCCCCTTCCAGCATGCAGGGGATCACAACGTTATCAAGCCGGTCCTGCAGCATGCGGAACGAGGGGGCCAGCAGCGTCAGTGCGCCGACGACCTTGCCGGCGTAATCGCGGATGACGACCGCCACGGTGCAGATCCCCTCACCAAGTCCGTTGAAATCGACCGCGACCCCTTTGCGGCGGATCTCATCGAGCTCGACTTCAAGCTGCTGGACGTTCTTGATGCCGCTTTTCTTGCCGGCCCGGCCAAAGAGGTCGATGGAACTGACCGACTTGATAACCTTGCCGGCGGCATTGGTGAAGAACGGGAAGCGTTTGCCGACCAGGTCGGCCGTCTTGATCTGCTGGAATGAATCGACCATGTCCAGAAACAGTACTTCATCGTTATTGGCGACGGTGAAGTAGACCGCTTCGTCCAGCTTGCGCGCCAGCTCTACCATGATCGGGTGCGCCATCCTGATGAGGTTGTCGCTCTTCAGGATGTGCTGCGCCATTTCAAACGCCTGCAGTCCTAGAGTGTAGGTGCCGTTTAATTTATTGCGCTCGACCAACCCCTTGTCTTCGAGAGTGGCAAGCAGGCGAAAGACCTTGTTATGGCTTAAACCGAGCTTCTTCTCCAAAACAACGATTGATGGACTTTCACCACCCTGGGCGAGAGCTTCAAGTAGATCAATGGCCTTGACAACAGCCTGAACGGAATAAACCCCTTTTTCTCTCATATATTCAGGTGCTCCTATCTAAGTGAAATGAGCATATGTATTCATTTTTCGCAGCATTAATGGGCATGTCCGTGCCTCACATAAACAGAACATAAACAGACGGACAGCGCAAAACAGTACGTGCAAAACTCGTGTTTATTGATAAATAACCATAAAACAGGTCAATCAACCGGTTAAACAGCAGCTGTTTTTAAATATTTAGTGGCGGATTTAATACGGTTTATACGGAGGGAACAACAGGAGGGGCTCTGCCATGTTCTATTACGCGGGTACTATCAATTGCAGGTAATATCGGGAGTGAAATGATACATTTTTCAGGGGGGCAATCGACAACAGCAGATGAGAGCGGTTTACCTACCCGATGAGCAACTGTGATGCCGGCTTTTCGCGATTCCTTTAAAGGGGCGTTTATTGTAACAAGAATATAAAAATTGGGAATTTCAGTCGTAGAAAAAGAAACCGGCGATATCACCAGCAGCGCAAATAATACTATGTGGGACAACAACCTTTTCATAGCGAGCCCCGAACACATGCCTCATTATTTACACAAGAAATATCAAGACCCCACAAACGATCTAAACCCTTGTGCTATGTTTTTTAATACATCGTTACATAATTGTCAATAATATAATGCATATCCTAATGGCTTGTATTTTTACAAACTATATCGGTAGATTGCACTATTTTTTTAAACATACACCGTTCATATATTATAAATAATAGTGTTTTATTTGATAATATATCGGCTGTTTTCGGCATAGAAAGTCACCTTTTTCATTATGCAGTTATATTTTAGTTACAATAACAGCATACCCCCCGTTGAAAACAATTAGATTTTGACTCCGTGGTAGGGTATAACGCAGCAGTATGATTACCTCGAACCTACCATACGGGTGAAAACATGCCAGCTACAAGCGAAGACAGTTTTTTCTTCATACCTGTAGAAGAGGTATGCCATCGCCCGGTTGTTACCTGCCCCCCCAACCTCAGCCTTATTGAAATGTCACGCCTGATGAAGGTCAATAATATTTCCGGCATTGTTGTCGTGGAGAACGACAAGCCGGTCGGCATCGTTTCACTGCGTGACCTTCGCAATCTGATCTCCGATGCGGCCGGTGAAATTTTAGCTTTGACTGTGCGTGATGTCATGAAGACCGCGTTGATAACCATCTGCAGCAGCGACTTCCTGTTTAAGGCAATTTTTCTGATGGCCAAACATAATATCCACCGCCTGGTGGTAGTCGACGAATTCGACAGGTTGACAGGCATCATGACCGACACCGACTTGCTACGAATCCAGACCCGCAGCCCTCTCTATCTCGTACAGGAGATAGAGTCTGCCAGTTCCATCGAACAATTACGCATTCTTGGGCAGAAGATGGCCGGCATGCTGCACTTCGCAATTAAGACAAACGCCGACGCCCAGAGCCTTATTCAGTTAATTGCCCATTTTAATGATGCACTCACTCAACGTCTTATCCATATTCTGGACTGTCATCATGATATCCGACTGCCGTCAGGAGCAGCATACCTATCTCTGGGAAGCGAGGGGCGGCAGGAGCAGACATTGCGGACTGACCAGGACAGCGCTATCGTCTACCGTGACGACCTGTCCAGTGATGACATTGCTGCGGTGCGGATTTTTTCCGAACGCATGGTATCAGCACTTGAGAGCATCGGAGTACCACTCTGCCCCGGCAATATAATGGCCAGCAATCCGGAATGGAGTCACAGCCAGTCCGAATGGAAGAAGCTCATTGAACAGTGGATTAATCGTCCCGACCCTGATGCAACAGTACACTTCGGTGTGTTTCAGGATCTGCGCGTGCTGCACGGCGATGCCTCGTTCGAGGTTGAATTGCGGAATCATATCCGTGAATGTGTGCACGGCAACGCGATCTTCTTTCCAAGTATGGCGCGCAATATCGTACGTTTCAAGCCGCCCCTTGGAATGTTCGGCCGGCTGCTTGTTGAAAAGAGGGGTGATCAGCGGGGGAAACTTGATCTAAAAAAAGGGGGGCTGTTCGCACTGACCAGAGGAATCAGCCTGATTGCTTTGGAGGCGGATATTGTGGGAGGGACGACATGGTCAAAACTGGAGCGGCTCCACCACCTTCACCTGATTTCGGATCACGATTTGGAGATCATCCGGGATGCTTTTACATTTCTGATAAAGCTGCGCCTGAACAAACAGTTGATTGCCCTGTCATCGGGAAGGGTGGTGGATAATTTTGTTGATCCGATGGTCTTGATGGAAAGTGAACGGGTTTTGCTTCGTGCGTCACTACGGGGAGTTGACACGCTGCTTAATATTTTGAAAAACCGTTACCAGCTCGATATGATGGCCAGATAGTTTCCTAAAGCAGCGACACAATACAATTGAACATCACCATATAACTATGGGGAAGGCCGTGGCCTTCCCCATAGTTTATTGCATCTTATCCAAGTGAAGCTATCAGACCAGAATCGGCATACGTGCGTTAACGAAGCTGTTTTCTGCAAAAGCACAGAAAACAGCTTCTAACTTACTAATGATCGATCGCCTTGGCCATGCCGAG